>CABRWN010000060.1 GCA_902474645.1 uncultured Collinsella sp. | reverse complement strand
GGGGTTAAGTTTCCTGCTCTACAGTCCTGCTCACGACGGAGGCCACATTAAGTGGCCTCCTGTTCGTGCGGAACTCGCGATAAACTTAACCCCCACACCCCTCACGCGGCGGGCAACCGTCGTTGGGCTTATCACTGACACGAATAAACCGCTTGTATATCGTCTGCTGGCTTGGCACGGGACAATACTTGCAGCTTTAATTCATGAATAAGTGGAGTTATTGATGGCAGAATCTCGTGCGGAGCGTAGGGCTCGTCGTGCTTTGGTGGAGGCGGTTGAGGGGTCGAAGGAGGAGAAATCTTCTACGAAATCCAAGTCTTCTAAAGCTGCAAAAAGCAAATCGACCAAGAGCAGGGCTAAGACCAAGCGTTCTGACTCTCGTCGAGGCGGAGACAAAGCGTCTCAGACTCGCTCCAAGCGTCCGCATAAAGATCCGGTTTCGCCTGCGCGTAAGGCTGTGGATCCCAAGTCTCCCTGTTCCATCATGAGAGCTTGTGGCGGATGCACGGCGCTCAATCGTCCTTATAAAAAGCAGTTGGCAGCTAAGCAGGCTGCTATGGAGGAGCTTTTTGCTTCGCTTTGTGAGCGTGAGGGCATTGCTGTAGATCCTATTCGTGGCATGGGTGTCACCCTGGGCGACCCGGGCAAATATCCTGCGCCGCGCGGTTTTCGCCATAAGGCCGCCACTCCCTTTGCTCCCGGTAAGGAGGGCGCTGTCCGTTGCGGTTTCTTTGAGCGCGGCACGCACAAGATCGTTGCCGTACCCGAATGCCCCGTCGAGGCACCGGGCGCCCGTCAGATTCTCAACGGCATCGCACGCGAAGCTGAGCGGCTGCATATTCCCGCCTTTAATGAGGACAAGCATCTTGGTTTGCTTCGCTATGCCGTCGTCCGCTGCGGTTGGCGTACCGACCAGGTCATGGTCACGCTCGTGACCGCTCAGCGCGACTTGCCGCATGCGCAGGAGTTCTTTGAGGCTGTCGCCGCACTCGATCCGCGCATCGTCACCGTCGCCCAAAACATCAACGGACGCCCCGGCAACGCCATCCTCGGCGAGGAAACCCGCATTGTATATGGCGCCGAGTGCATGCGCGACCAGCTGCTCGGCTGCGAGTTCGATATCTCCCCCACCGCGTTCTACCAGACCAACCCGCAGCAGACCGAGCTGCTCTATCAGCTCGCGATTGACGGCATGGACCTGCAGCAGGGCGACGTACTCATGGATGCCTATTGCGGTAGTGGAACTATCGGCCTGTGCGCAGCCAAAGCCGCCCAGGACAAGGGCGTCGGTATTATGCTGCTTGGCGTGGAGCGCAACCACGCCGGCATTGCCGACGCACGTCGTAATGCCGAGCTCAACGGCCTCACCCGCAGCGCTTGGTTTATGGCCGACGATGCCACCGACTACATCCTAGATGCCGCCGACAACAACGAGCGGGTCGATGTCCTTTCCATCGATCCGCCGCGCGCCGGCTCTACCCCCGAGTTCCTCGAAGCTGCCTGCGCGCTTAAGCCGCGCCGCATCACCTATATCAGCTGCAACCCCGTGACTCAAGAGCGCGACCTGCATCAGCTCCTCGACGGAGGCTATCGCCTGCTCAAGATCACGCCCGTCGACATGTTCCCTCACACCGACCACACCGAAACCGTAGCGGTCCTCGAACGCCGCTAACCAACCTCAGTAGATTTTTGGGACAAGAAAGGGGGCGACCCGCCTGGGCCGCCCCCTTCGCTTGGTTTATAAACTCCGCTACATCCCATTGCGCAGATCGCACACGCCGGCTGCCGCCATCTCGCGCAGCAGCGTCTCGCGGTCGCGCGTCACAATCAAATCCAGCGGGAAGTGAATCTCGTCGAGCATCTTGCGCGCGTGATCGAGCTTGCCAATGGCCATGCCAATGTGGGCATCGGTCGACACGCCAATGCCCATGCCCAGCTCGGCGCAGCGCTCGGCAATCTTGCGGCATACGGCCCAATGCTCAGTGTCGACACCGTGTTCAAGACTATGGTTGTTGATCTCGATAATCTTGTGCTTGGCCTTAGCCGCCAACAGCACCTCGTCGATATCGAACGGCACGCCCGAGCGACCCGCGTGGCCCAGCATGAACACCTTGGGGTGTTCCAAGGCATTGATATACATCTCGGTCGTTTGGGCCAGCGTCGCGCCCTCAGCAATCTGCGGATTATGCACGCTTGCAACCAAATAATCCAAATTACGCGTAACCAAATCGAACAGCGAATGCTGACGGCTGTACGAATCGCCGGCAATATCGAGCGTGACAGGAGTGTCCTCGCCAAACAGGCTTCCGTCCAGCGAAACGATATCGGCCTCGGCGCCGCGAAGCACTAGCACGCCGCTCCAAATGCGCGGCCAGATATCCTGGTTGATAAAGAACTGGTAACTGCGCAGGTCATTGGGGCAAGCCGTAACCATAGAGCTCAGATGGTCGGCAGATCCGAGCACCTGCAGGCCACGCTCTGCCGCCCAGTACACATTCTCCTCAATGGTCGAATATGCATGCGCAGAGAACATCGTATGGGTATGAATGTCACAAGAAAGCAGGTAGGGCATCAGGTCTCCTTATCTGGCACGGCCGTCGCTTATATTCATTGTACGCATAGCCTTCGATAGTCGTAAAACCACTCCATCCCAAAGACACAACGTCCATGACAACGGGGTCTGGCTTAACACCAAACCCCGTTTCACGTAAAACATTGTAGGCAGAGCGCTTTACTTTTAACGATACTCGTCCGCCAACTGTTTCCAAGCGGGTAGCGAATTGATAATCGTCTCGTAACTCACGCAGTAGCCCAGGCGGAACCAGCCCGGCATACCAAAGCTGTCCGAGGGAACCGCAAGCAGCTCATACTTCTTTGCGCGCTCGCAAAACGCATTCGCATCGGGCTCCAGTGCCTTCACCCACAGGTAGAATGCACCATCCGGCTCAACATAGGTGTAGCCGTACTCCGCTAGTGCGTCGGTAAGCGCGGTGCGGTTGCGTGCATAGGCCTCGACATCGCTCGGCTCATCGATGCAATCGATGATCACGCGCTGGAAGAGTGCCGGTGCGCATACAAAACCTAGCGTACGGGCAGCACCCGCAACAGCCGGCATCAGACGGGCAGCCTGCGGATTGGTGTTGGGAACCAAGATCCACCCCACGCGCTCGCCCGGCAGCGACAGCGACTTGGAATACGAGTAGCACACGATGGTGCTCTCGTAGATCGAGGGCACCCAAGGCACCTCGGCACCGTACACAATTTCGCGGTACGGCTCATCCGAGATGAGCATAATCGGATTCTCGGGATCGCGCTGAGCGTTGGCCTCGCGCAGAACATTGGCCAGTCGCGTCAGCGTGTCGCATGTATATACGGCACCGGTCGGATTGTTGGGAGAGTCGATGATGACGGCCGCCGTCTTATCGCTGATCGCCTTGAGCACGTTGTCCACGCTCAGCTGGAACGTATCTTCATCGGCGAGCGTCTCAACACACGTGCAGCCGGCCTTCTCAATCCAAACGCGATACTCCGGAAAGTACGGGGCAATAACAATAACCTCGTCGCCCGGGTTCGTAACGGCGTTGAGCGTGCAGGTGAGCGAAGCCGCGGCACCCACCGTCATAAAGACGTCTTTGCCCTCATAGCTTGTTCCAAAGCGGCGGTTGAGCGATTCGGCGACGGCTGCTCGACATTGCGGCAGGCCCGGAGCGGGGGTGTAGCCGTGCAACTGATCACTCGGCAGCTCCAGGGCCTTCTTAATCGACTCAGCCACAGCAGCGGGCGCCGGAACGCTCGGATTGCCCAGCGAAAAATCGAATACGTTTTCCGCACCGATCTGCGCCTTGCGCTCAAGACCATAGCTAAAAATCTCACGGATGATGGAGCTTTCCGCACCGCGAGCATACATAGTTTCGTTGATCATCTGTTCCCCTTTCGCATAGGCGCTATTGTACGCTTTAGCCGAGCAAAGTGCCGCAGCAATGTTGATTGGGGACAGGCTTAAATGCGTGAAAACGCTCATTTAAGTCTGTCCCCAATCAACAGATGGCCCCATATCGCTCAAAAGAAAAGCCTCCGCAGGTTTCCCGCGGAGGCTTTCGCCACAAAGACTATTTGTCGGTGTCGGCATCGGCATCGACGACGGCATGGTCATCGTCGGCATCATCGGATGCGGCTTCGGCATCCTCCTGCATGGCCGCCTGCGCAAAGGCCGCGGCATCAGCCGCCAGCTCCTCCTCGCTCATACGAGGCGCGCGCTTCTTGGTCGGCATGCCGGCCGCCTTGGCATTGCGCTCCTCCTTGGCCGCCAGGATATCGCCCTCGCGCTCAAGGTAGGCATTCCACTCGTTGTCGAGCAGGGCGTTCACGGCGTCGCCTTCGACGGTCTCGCGCTCAAGCAGCACCTTCGCCATCAGATCGAGCTGATCGCGACGGGCATCCAAAATCTCGACCGCACGACGATGGGCTTCGCGCATGATGCGCTGAACCTCGATATCGATGCGGCGCGCCGTCTCCTCGGAGTAATCCTGGTGATCGGCGTAATCGCGACCAAGGAACACCTGATGTTGCGCCTCGCCAAACACTTGCGTGCCCAGCTCCTCGCTCATGCCCAGGCGCGTGACCATCTCGCGCGCCATCTTGGTTGCGCGCTCCAGATCGTTGCTCGCGCCCGACGTAATGTCATCGCACATGAGCTCCTCGGCAACGCGACCGCCCAAGAACACGGCGAGCTCGTCGAGCATCTCGTTCTTGGTCTTGAGGAAGTGGTCCTCCTGCGGAAGCTGCAGCGTGTAGCCCAGGGCCTGACCGCAGCTGACGATCGAGATCTTATGAACCGGATCGGAGTGCTCCAGGACGTGGCCCACCAAAGCGTGACCGCTCTCGTGGTAGGCAATCGTGGTGCGCTCGGCCTCGGTCATCACGCGACCCTTGCGTCGCGGTCCGGCAATCACGCGCTCCATCGACTCCTCGACCTCGTCCATCGAGATCACGGAACGATGACGGCGAGCGGCCAGCAGCGCAGACTCGTTGAGCAGGTTCGCCAAATCGGCACCAGTAAAGCCAACGGTCATCTGGGCGAGCTTCTCAAACTTAACGTCCTCGTCCATCGGCTTGTTCTCGGCATGCACGCACAAGATCTGCTCGCGGCCCTTCACATCCGGACGGTCGACCGTAACCTGGCGGTCAAAACGGCCGGGACGCAGCAATGCCGGATCCAGGATGTCAGGACGGTTGGTCGCAGCGATCAGGATGACCGACTCGCTTTCCTCAAAGCCGTCCATCTCGACCAGCAGCTGGTTGAGCGTCTGCTCGCGCTCGTCGTGACCGCCGCCCAAGCCAGCTCCGCGCTGACGTCCCACGGCATCGATCTCATCGATGAAGATGATCGACGGGGCCTGGGACTTGGCCTCCTTAAAGAGGTCACGCACACGGCTGGCGCCGACACCTACGAACATCTCGACAAAGTCGGAACCAGAGATGCTAAAGAACGGCACGCCCGCCTCGCCGGCAACGGCCTTAGCCAGCAGCGTTTTACCGGTGCCCGGAGGCCCCACCAGCAACACGCCACGCGGGATCTTGGCACCCAGTTTGCGATAGCGGTCCGGATCGCTCAAAAAGTCACGGATCTCCTCGAGCTCCTCGACTGCCTCATCCACGCCGGCAACGTCTTCAAACTTGACCTTGGGGCGTGTGGCCTCGTTGGTCTTGGCGTTGGTCTTGCCAAACTGCATGTTCCTGTTGTTGGCGCCCATCATCTGGCGCATAAAGTAGAACATGATGGCGATAAGGGCGATCGTCGGAAGCACACTCATCGCCAAGTCGCCCCAAAAATCTGGATCGTTGGTGTTGACGATGTACTTGGTATCGGGGTGCTCCGCCATGAGCTCGGCAAGCGAATCGGAGCCGACATAGGTCGAGGAGAAGCTCTTGAGCTCGCTCGTATCGCCCTTGTCCTTCTTCGTCTTCCAGTAATGACCCGTCACGCTTCCGTCTTGAACCGTATAGGTCAGATCTTCGACGCGATCCTGCTTGATGGCGCTCACCATCTCGCTCGTCGCGAGCTTAACGGTATTGCTGGAATTGGCAAAGCCGGAGCCCATGTTAAAGAAGGCGTAGCCCAGAAGCGCGCAAGCCAAAATAAAATACAGCCAGCCCGTACGCGTGGGCTTCTTGCCTCCGGGCATCCCCGGGATCTTTGGGTCCCGGGGAGTCTGGGAATTGTTATCGTTACGGTCGTCGGGCATCTTACGAATAAACCTCCGGTTTCAAAATGCCCAGATACGGAAGGTTACGATAGCGCTCGGCATAGTCGAGGCCGTAGCCCACCACAAAGGCATCGGGGCAATGGGTTCCAACATACTTGGGCGTGATGGCCGAGACGCGGTCCTCAACGTCCTTCCAAAGGAAGGCGGCGACCTCCAGAGAAGCGGGCTTGCGGCTCTCGAGGTTCTTCATCAGATACTTGAGCGTCAGGCCCGAGTCCAGAATGTCCTCGACGATCAGCACGTCGCGACCGCGGATGTCGATATCCAGGTCCTTAATGATACGCACGATACCCGAGGACTTCACACCGTCGCCATAGCTCGAAACAGCCATGAAATCGATGTTGGTCGGTAGCTCAATCTTGCGCATCAGGTCGCCCATAAAGACCACGGCGCCGCGCAGGACCGCAATCAGCACCAGATCCTTACCCGCGTAATCGCGAGTAATCTCCTCGCCCAGGCGAGAGACGATACCGTCGATATCCTCCTGCGTGAACAGAACCTTCTCGATATCCGGATGTTGAGAAGCCATGACAACCCTTTCTTGTGCTTATCGCCCACACACCGCCGTATGGACGCGAACTTCACATTTTAGCAGCGCACGGGGTATATTTTCCAGCCCGTACGCCATCAGCGCGGGAATACCGTCAACGTCGCACAGAATAGCTGGCGTGGGACGCTATTCCGCATCGACCACGCGGAGCAGATATGCCACGCGCGTTGCGGCCGTGCACTTAAAACGCTCGTCCGCGCGAACTCCGGCGACCCACACCACGGCGCCCCCCGGCGCCGTCCTCACCATGGGCACGCCGGCGCGCTCGGAAACGGGAATGCGAGCCTCACCTAGCAAGTCGGATACTTTCTTGCTTCGGCCACTCATCCCCAACGGGCACATCACGTCTCCCGGTACAGGACCGTCCACCCACAGGCGCGCCAATCGCGCCTCGGCAGGGATCTCGCCACGCGAGCCCGCCAGGATCCGCTCACTATCGCTGTCGGCAAAACCCAGGGCAGCCGCGTCTACCAAAGCTGTCACTTCCCCGGCAGCTGCAAGCTCACGGGCGCGGCGCACGATATCGCATCCCGGCTCAACGGCCATCGGTTCTGTGACCAGCATACGTCCCCCGCCCAACGGCAAACGACCGGGTACGGTAACCCAGTCCGCGACCAGGCCCTCGCGAGCCGCCGGCGCCTTGAACGCCAGCATGCCAAACTCAATGCGTGCGTCAATCCCCGCCGGAAGCGTGACCGAGCCGGCGCCCTCGGCAACGCAGGAAAGGACTCGCTCCACATGTCGCATCTCTGGACGAGCGTCCGGATCGATGCGCTTAATCGCCAGTCGCACGATGCGCCGCGCGATTACCACCTCGGCCGCAGCAAGGCGCCTGGCATCGAGCACCAGCGCGCCCGCCGCCTCCTTACGCAGGCAGCTTCGAAACGCCTGTGCCGAAAGCTGAGACAAAAACGCGTCCTCATCGCCTAAGATCTCGCAGGCGGCGCCAATCGTCTTGCAGACGCTCGCGTTGCGCTGCGCCACCACCGGCATCACTCGATGGCGCACGTAGTTTCGCAGATACGAGATATCCTCATTGCTCTCGTCTTCACGCCACGGCTGACCATGTACCTGTAGATAGCCCACGAGCTCGCCATGAGTTAGGTCGAGCAAGGGACGCACCACGATATTCCTCCGGCGAGGAATGCTCGATAGGCCAGCGGGCCCCGAACCCTTAATCGCGTTCATCAAAAACGTTTCCGCGCGATCCGAAGACGTGTGCGCGGTGCAGATACGAGCCGCCGTTCGCGGTGCCCCCGTCTGGGCGCAGAGCTCGCGAACATACCTCCGCGCCGCGGCATAGCGCACCTCGCGGGCCGCGGCCTCAATATTGCCCGACTCCCCATCAAAATAAGCGTGCTCCACGCACAGCGGTAAACCATATTTCGCGCAGAGCTCACGCACAAAGGCCTCGTCGCCATCGGACGCCTTGCCGCGCAGATGATGGTTTACATGCAGCACATGCAGGCGCTCGCGAGCAATGGGGGCAACACCGCGTCCGTCTTGGATATCCAGCTTTGATGTGCACGCCATAAGAAGCAGTGCCGTCGAGTCCGCGCCGCCTGATACCATGAGCACAACAGGAGCAGCCTGCTGCCTCGTCCGGGTCTCATCGACTGCCCCAGGCACGGCATGGTGTCCATAATGCTGAGATACCGTAGGCATTTGCTTCCTCCTCTATTCGTCCGCACCCATTGTATCCTTTGGAATCTTATGTCTCGTCTGCACCTTCATATCCTCGGCAGTGGCTCTAAAGGCAACTGCGCACTCATAGAGGGCCCGCTGGGGCTCATTATGGTCGATGACGGACTGTCTCGCCGCGAGACATTAAAGCGCATGGCAGAACTGGGGCTCTCGACAGACAACGTCTCGGCTCTTCTCATTACTCATGAGCATAGCGATCACATCAAGGGCCTCGATGTCTGGTGCAAGCACTGGCACGGCCCCCTCTTTGCCAGCAGGGGCACTCTTTCGAGCAAAGAAAATCTTTCGCATCTGCCTGTCGAGGAATTCGATCCCGGCGACGCCCTATCCATTGCCGGCATCCACGTGCAAACCTACTCAACATCACACGATGTCATCAATCCAGTCGGTTATCGATTCGACGCCCTCGATGATTCCATCGGCTTTGCCACCGACACCGGAGAGCTATCGAGCCAAGCCATGAACACCCTCAAAGATTGTCGAGTCCTCGCGCTCGAAAGCAACCATGATGTGACCATGCTGCGCGAGGGAGAATATCCCCGCTTTCTTCAGGAGCGCATCCTGTCTGCAAGGGGACACCTCTCCAATGGCCAAGCCGCCGAAGCCGCGCGCGCACTTGTTACCGATCGCACCGAACAGCTCATTGCCATGCATATCAGCCAAGATAACAATCGTCCGAGCCTTACCGTCAAAAGCTATGCCAAAGCTCTGGCCGCAACCCTGGATGACGAGGTCGGCAGCTCCGCAACCCTTCTCCAAGGATCGCGAAAACTCTCGATACGCCCTGCGAGTCAGTATCAGCCGGCAACCATTCAATAGACTGTCCTAGACAGCAAAAGGGGCCGAGAATCGCTTCCCAGCCCCTTTTGCTGTCTTTTAATAGCGCAGAACACCAACGAAGTTAGTCGATGGAGATCTTCGTAACGTTCTTCTTCTCGACGATCTTGGGAACCGTAACGGTCAGGATGCCGTCAGCGTACTTAGCCGAGAGGCCCTCGCTCGAAGCGTCCTTTAGATACACGCCACGCGTCGCGCTGTACGAGCTGAACTCCTTCTGCAGGAAGTTCTTGCCCTCGTTCTCCTCGTCTTCCTCGACATTCACGCTAATGGACAGACGGCCCTCATTGAGCTCGACATCGATATCGTCCTTGGCGACACCGGTCAGATAGGCCTTGACCTCATAGCCGTCGCCCTTATCCTCAACGTCAACGGGAAACGCCTTGGAAGCAATCGAGTTGTTTGCAAGGTCGGTCATATCATCAAACAGATCGAACAGCGAGCTAGCAGAAGGACGAACGCCAAAAACCGAACGATAAGGAACCATGCTTGCCATGTTTACCACTCCTTTTAGGACTGCCGAGCCATCTTCTAGGTGACTGGGACTTCTTTTGACGCTCATATATATGCCCACACAGTGCTTATATATACATCGACTATAAAGTTTTTTGAGTCAAGTACTATAAGCATATCTAAGTGTAATTGACTCAGGTTTTAGTAAGGTTAAGGTTCTTTGAACCAGAGCTTAAATAACGAGTATGTTCGCAGCTACAAATAACAAGGGGCTTACAATGAGCGCGTACACGTTGTTGGTAACGAGCTAAAGGGCATCATGGACGACCAAAACCAGAACAAAATGTTTATGCAGACGCAGGGGGAAGAAACTTCCACGCAGCCGCCACGGTTCCATCGCCCCCACATCTCGCAAGAGCCCATTAATGATCCTGAGCCAGAGTATGTGACGAGAAATCGATATCAAACGCTCGAGGATGCCCAAACGGGACGCAAACATATGGGCGTCGCCTCGGGAGACCCTGTATATCTGAAAGACGCACCATTATCTAAAAACAGCGCAGCTAGTGATGAGCCGATGAAAGCATCCGCCGCTCATCAACAAAGAGGTCCTCGACCAAAGCAAACCTTGACGCATTCGGCTCGCTATCTCGAAACGCCAAAACAGGGAAAATCAATCTTCGTTTCATCAAGTAAACGACGCAAGCAGCATCGACTGACAATCCTGCTTTTGATCATTGCAGCCATAGCAATTGCCCTTGTTATTCGTTTTATATTCTTTAAATAAAAGCTCAATACCAAAAAGAATTAAATCGTCTGGCGTAAATGAGTCATTTATGCCCCGTAAACGCAAAAAA
>CABRWN010000059.1 GCA_902474645.1 uncultured Collinsella sp. | reverse complement strand
TTAACGAGCCCAAGCCTGTCTCCGACGTGTTCAACGAGGCTTTGAATCTTGCCCGCATCAATGAGTGCGGCATCCGCAGCCCCAAGGCGCTCGAGGTTTCCCAGCTCGAGAACGCCAACGGCTGGGCGCTCGTGACCGAGAAGGTTCCGGGCACCACCCTTGCCGAGAAGATGACTGCCGAGCCCCAGCGCTTTGGTGAGTACCTCGAGATGTTCGTCGACCTCCAGATCGAGATCCACGGCTACACCTCCCCGCTGCTCAACCGTCAGCGCGACAAGTTCGCCCGCATGATCGACAGCCTTGATCAGCTCAATGCCACCACGCGCTACAACCTTCAGGAGCGTCTGGACGGCATGACTAAGGAGTTCAAGGTCTGCCACGGCGACTTCAACCCCTCCAACGTCATCGTCGGCGACGACGGCCAGCTCTATGTGTGCGACTGGGCACACGCCACCCAGGGCTCCCCTGCTGCCGACGTTGCCACCACCTACCTGCTCTTCGCCCTCAACAGCAAGGACCAGGCCGAGGCCTACCTGGAGCTCTACTGCGACCGCGCCGACATGCCCATGCAGGTCGTGCGTCAGTGGACGAGCATCGTCGCCGCTTCCGAGCTCGCTCGTAAGCGCAACGTGAACGATGAGTTCCTGAAGAACTGGATCGACGTCGTCGATTATCAGTAATATCTGAGCGATTTATTTCGCATCGGAGGCACAATGGAAAACCCCGCAGCTCATTTGGGCTGTGGGGTTTTCCTTTACCCGTCGAGTTTATTCACGCAACAAAAAAAGACTGCTCCGCATCTCATTCTAAGAGAGATACGGAGCAGTCCCGCAATTACATCTAATAGCAGAAACGTCGATTAACGGCGAGCCGCCTTAACAAGCTCGGCAACCTTGGCGACGACCTCGTCGATAGCCACATCCTCGCGCTCGCCCGTGGCACGGTCCTTGAGTTCGACGGTGCCGTTCTTAAGGCCACGCTTACCCAGAACAACCTGATACGGGAAGCCCATAAGGTCGTTGTCGGCAAACTTAAAGCCGGGACGCTCATCGCGATCGTCGACGACGACCTCGATACCCTCGGCGCACAGGCCATCAACGATCTGCTCACAGACGGAAGCGCACTCCTCCTTCTTGGGGTCGAGCGGAATCACCGCGACCTCGTACGGAGCAACGGAGACCGGCCAGACGATACCGTGCTCGTCGTTGTGCTGCTCCACGACGGCAGCGAGCGAGCGGGACACACCAACGCCGTAGCAGCCCATGATCAGAGGCTTCTCCTTACCGTCCTCATCCATAAAGGTGGCACCCATGGCCTCGGAATACTTGGTGCCAAGCTGGAAGACCTGAGAGACCTCGATGCCGCGGGCAGCGGAGAGCGGCTTGCCGCAGTGCGGGCAGGGGTCGCCGGCAACGACGGTTACCAGGTCGGCCCACTCGTCGACGGTAAAGTCGCGCTCGGGGCAGGCACCGGTAAAGTGATAGTCGACCTCGTTGGCGCCACAGGCCCACTGCTTGGACTCGCGCAGGCTCTCGTCGCAGACCAGACGAATGCCCTCGGGCAGGTTAACTGGTCCGATAAAGCCCTTGTGCAGACCGTTCGCTTGGAGCTCCTCGTCGGTCATCATGCGGTAGCCCTTGCCAAAGACATGCTCGGCCTTGCAGTCATTGAGCTCGTGGTCGCCCGGGACAATGGCCACGACAGGCTTGCCCTCGGCATCGATGAGAGCCAAGGACTTGCGCGTGCCGTTCTCGGGGAAGCCGAAGAACTTTGCAACGGCCTCGATGGTGCCCATGCCCGGAGTCTCGACCTTGGTGAGCGTACCGTCGCCAGGACCCTCGGTCACAACGACCTTGGTGCTTGCGGCCTCATCGTCGGCAGCGAAGCCGCAATCGTCGCAGTAGACGAGCGAAGCCTCGCCGGCGTCGGCCAGAGCCATGTACTCGACGGAGGTGTCGCCGCCGATCTCGCCGGAGTCGGCGACAACGGGCAGAGCCTTGATGTAGCAGCGCTCGCAGATGTTGGCGTAGGCCTGCTTCATCTTGTCGTACTCCTCCTGCAGACTCTCCTGCGTGGCAGAGAAGCTGTAGGCGTCCTTCATGATGAACTCGCGACCGCGCATCAGGCCAAAGCGGGGACGGAACTCGTCGCGGAACTTATCCTGGATGTGATAGAGGTTCACCGGCAGCTGCTTGTAGGAACGCAGCTCATTGCGCACCAGGGCAGTCACGGTCTCCTCGTGCGTGGGTCCGAGAACAAACTCGCGGCCGTGGCGGTCATCAAAGCGCACAAGCTCCTTGCCATAGGCGTCAATGCGACCGGACTCACGCCACAACTCGGCGTCGACCATGATAGGCATCATAAGCTCCTGGGCACCGGCGGCATCCATCTCGTCGCGCACGATGTTCTCGATCTTGCGAATCGAGCGCCATGCGAGCGGCAGGTAGGAATACAGACCGGCGGCCTCCTGGCGGATCATGCCGGCACGGAGCAGCAGGCGGTGGCTGGCGAGCTCAGCGTCCGCCGGATCCTCTTTAAGCGTCGGCGCATAGAGCTTAGACATATACATTGCTCGGGTCATTTATTTCTCCTCAATAAGTTTGTCGACCTCTGCCATAAGCGCGTCGACAATTTGGTCCTCAGCTACTTTACCAATGATCTGGCCATGCGAAAAGAGCAAGGCCTGACCACGTCCGCAAGCAACGCCCAGGTCGGCATCAGAAGCCTCACCGGGGCCATTAACGGCACATCCCATCACGGCGATGGAAAGCGGCGCGGAATAGTTCTTCAGTCGCTCGGTAACCTCCTCGGCGATGGGAATGAGGTTGACCTGGCAACGAGCGCACGTGGGACACGAGACGATCTCGGGACCACGGCGGCGCAGGCCAAGGGACTGCAGGATACCCCAGGCGACCGGCGGCTCCTCGACCGGATCGGCCGTGAGCGAGACGCGCATGGTGTCACCGATACCCTCAGACAGCAGAATACCAAGGCCCACCGAGCTCTTAATGGTGCCCTGAAGCTTGGTACCCGCCTCGGTTACGCCCACGTGAAGCGGAACGTGGGGAATCTCACGCGACAGGGCTCGATAGGTATCAAGCGTCGTTTGCACGCTATGGGCCTTAGCCGAAAGCACGATGTTCGTAAAGCCGCGGTCTTCAAAATGCTTGACGAAACGCTCGCTCGACATCACGAGCTTTTCGGGCTGCGAAAGATTGTCGCGCTCGGCAATATCTTGCTCAAGCGAGCCCGCGTTCACGCCAATGCGAATCGCGCAGCCCGCGGCACCCGCGGCATCGATGACAGCGTCAACCTTGGCCCAATCGCCGATATTGCCGGGGTTGATGCGCAGCTTGGCGGCACCGGCCTCGACGGCGCCGATGGCAAGCTTATGGTTAAAGTGGATATCGGCGACGATTGGCACCGGAGACTCGGCACAAATCGTGCGAAAGCCCTCGAGCGCAGCCTCGGTAGGCACGCTCACGCGAACAACATCGCAACCCGCCTGGGCAAGCGCACGCACTTGCGCAAGCGTTGCCTGGGCGTCGGCGGTATCGGTGCAGGTCATGGACTGAACCACCACCGGCGCGCCACCACCGATCTGCACGCCGCCCACATATACGGGGCGCGTCAGCTCGCGCGACAAAGGATGGGATAAAGACAATCCAAACACTCCCCTACAAAATAAATCGAAGGACGTCGGAACGAAGCATATAAACAAACAGCAGCGCAAAGAGCGCGATGCCGACATAGCTGACGATTGTCTGCACCTTGAGTGGCAGCTCGCGACCGGCGACCATTTGGATGATCTCGATAACCAGCTTTCCCCCGTCGAGCGGCGGAATGGGCAGCAAGTTCATAAAGCCCAGCGAGAATGAGATGAGCGCTGCAAACGACAGGAACGTTACGGGGCCGGCAGCAGCCGCCTGAGAGGACATGACGCTGATGCCCACGATCGACGAGGACTGGTCGAGAATCTCCATCGTATGCTGCGGCTGGAGTAGGCGCATAACGCCATCCGCGGTCTGCACAACATAGGAGAATGACAGACGCGCCGAGGTGATGGGGTCCAAACGGACTACCTCCGTAGAAGCATACACACCTAACCGCTCGTCCTCTTTGAGCGCAACCGAGGTCGAATGCTGCTTGCCGTCACGCTCATACTCAATGGCGATATCGTCCTTACCGGCGGCCTTGCCGATAGCATCGTAGACGTCCATCCAAGTGGAACATGAGACACCGTCGACCGAAAGGATCGCATCTCCGGCCTCGATACCCGCCTTGGCGGCAATAGACCCCTCGTCAACCTGACCGATCACGTTGGTATCCATCGGCACGGTGACACCCGCAATGGAATAGATGCTCATAAGGAGCAAAAAACCCGTCAGGATATTGACGAGAATGCCCGCGAGCAGCATAAAGGCGCGCTTGAGAAAACCCTGGCCAAGATAAGTGTGCGAACGCTCTTGCGCCAAGAAATCAGCCTCGCCGCACGGCAGCTCCCACACATCGCCCACGGCAGTCGCATGCTCTCGAGCGAACCGGCGGCCGTCAAAGGTGGTGTAGCCCGCCGCGTCTCGCGGCAGCGTCTGATACTTGGTGGGATAGTAGCTCGGTAAGGGCTTCTCCCCTTCCTCATACCAAGGTGCGATGGAGCCCCAGCCCAGCAACAGAGCACAAGCCTCGAGCACATCCTCCTCGGAAAGCTCGAGCTCGACAGCAAGGTCGGCCACGGTCACGCGACCATGACGATAGACAGCCGCGAGCACGCGATCGGCGCACGAGACATCGGTCGGATCCATACCGCAGATGGCAGCGTAGCCACCCAGCAGCAGCGGGGTCACGCCAAACTTGGTTCCAATGCGACGCGACGTGTAATGGATGTCAAAGCGGCACGGCAGGCCCAAAAAGAACTCGGTCACACGGACGCCGCAAGCACGTGCCGCCAAAAAGTGGCCGCCCTCGTGCAAAAACACGAGGACGGAAAGCATCAGCAGGCCCCAAAAGACCGATGAAAGAACGCTCAGAGCAGTATCCATAAAACGAAAAAGCAATCCTTATGGGTTAGGAACGGGTTGCGGCGAGCACCTGCGCAGCTTTTTCACGCGCCCACGCATCGATGTCGCGAAGCTGCTCAAACGAATCGACTGCCTGCATATCGTGGGCATCCATGCAGGATTCCACAATGCGATCGATATCGGTAAAGCTGCAGCCATCGTGCAGGAAGGCATCAACGGCGACCTCGTTGGCGGCATTGAGCACGCACGGCATGGTGCCACCCGTCTTGCCGGCACGCTCGGCCAGTGCCAGACAGCGGAAGGTATCCATGTCGGCAGCATCAAACGTGAGCTGCCCCAGCTCGCGGAAATCGATACGAGGCGCTGGGGTATCCCAACGCTCGGGATACGAGAACGCGAACTGGATGGGAATACGCATGTCGGAAGCACCGAGATGCGCCATCACAGAGCCGTCGGCGAACTCGACCATAGAGTGAATCTTGGACTGACGCTGCACGACCACGTTAATGAAATCGAGGTCGCAATTAAACAGATGCATGGCCTCAATGCGCTCCAGGCCCTTGTTCATGAGGGTGGCGGAGTCAATGGTGATCTTTGCACCCATGGCCCACGTGGGATGTGCGAGGGCATCGGCGCGCGTCACGCGATCGAGCTCGTCGCGCGTGCGGCCAAAGAACGGACCGCCCGAGCAGGTGAGCCAAATACAATGAGCCTCGCGTGGGTTCTCCCCCAGATAGCACTGGTAGATGGCGGAGTGCTCAGAATCGACTGGAATAAGCTGGCCCGGTTGCGCCAACGGCATAAGCAAGTCGCCACCGACGACGAGGGACTCCTTGTTGGCAAGGGCAAGGCGCTTATTTGAGGTCAAGGCCGCATGGCTCGCCTCGAGACCGGCGGCGCCCACAATAGCGACGAGCACGCAGTCGACATCGTCGCGACGCGCGAGCTCGCAAACCGCTTGCGCGCCAACGCCAAGCTTCGTTCCCTCGGGCAGCTCCTGCAGCACGGCGTCATCGCCATGAGCGACATCGGCCACGGCAACCGCCGGAACCGAGAACTCGCGGGCAGCGGCAACGAGCTCGGAGGTACTGGAGTTAACGGACAGCGCCGTCACCTGCAGGAGATCGGCATGCTGGCGGCACACATCGAGCGCCTGAGTGCCGATAGAGCCCGTACAGCCCAGGATGGCAACACGGAGACGTCCATCGGGGCCATACGTCGTCTGGAAGGACATTACAGCACGCCTCCGATCATCAGCATCAGCTGCGCGGTGATGCAGCCGAAGATAAGCGAATCGCTTCGATCGAGCATGCCGCCGTGGCCCGGGATAAGGTTACCGGAATCCTTGACGCCCACACCGCGCTTGATGCGCGACTCGATAAGGTCGCCGATAACGCCCAGAATGGACACGACCACGCCGCACAGCAGCGCATAGGGCAGGCTGAGCTTGTAGAGGTGCGTCGCCCACAGGATGAGCCAAATCAAAACCGAGCCCAGGATGCCGCCGACAAACCCCTCCCAGCTCTTTTTGGGAGAGATCTTGGGAACCATCTTATGCTTGCCGATACGGCTGCCCACGATGTAGGCAAACGAATCGGAGACCCAAAGGGACGCGCAAACGCCCACCGAAAGCAGGGCGCCGGCAAAACCGGGCACGGCATCGCGCAGCAGCACGATAGCCGACAGCATAAAGCCAGTGTAAATGGGACCCATGAGCGTCACGGCCACATCAGAGATTCGGGTACGCGGCGACCAGACATACCAAATGCCCACAGCGAGCATCAGAGCAAAAAGCAGGGCATTCAGCAACATCGAATCGCCCAACGCCGACAGCGGAAAGAGTACGGCGGCAGCGATACCCATGCGCTCGTTAGCCATCTTGCCATCGAGCCTTGTCATACGGAAAAACTCATAGCAGCACAGACCGCTCATGACAGAAACAAAGATGGCCGTGGGCACGATACCCAAAACCAGGCACAGGATAAAGACAACGGCGTAGACGATACCGGCGGCGGCACGGGTAATAAAGCCCGCCAGCCACGTACCGGTTCCGCTCTTCGCCGCAGGCGCTCCCGCAGTGGCAGCTTTGCGCGCAGGCGCTTTGGGAGCAGTTGCCTTGGGACGATCGGACACGATTAAGCCTCCTCGGTCTTGCTCAGACCACCAAACCTACGGTCACGGCCCTGATAGGCCAAAATGGCGTCGACAAGGCCCCAGCGATCAAAGTCGGGCCAATAGGTATCGGTGACGTAGAATTCGGAATAAGCCACCTGCCACAGCAGATAGTTCGAAAGGCGCAGCTCACCAGAAGTGCGAATCACAAGCTCAGGATCGGGAAGGCCGGCGGTATAGAGGTGGGAAGCCACCATGTCGTCATCAATTGCGCCAGGATCGATCTTACCGGCAGCTGCGTCGAGTGCGATCTGACGGACAGCGCGGGTAATCTCGGCACGCGCGCCGTAGTTGACGGCAAGCGCCAGCGTCATGCCGGTGTGATTGGCGCACTCGGCAAGACCGCGTTCAAAAACGTCGCGGGTCTTCTTGGGCAGCGCGGAAATGTCACCCAAAAAGACAACGCGCACGTTTTCGCGCTTCAGAAGCGGCAGCTCGTCGATAAACGTCTTGGCAAACAGGTGCATCAAGACGTTGACCTCGTGTTGCGGGCGGTTCCAGTTTTCGGTAGAAAACGCATAGGCCGAAAGCACGTCGACGCCCAGACGCACGCAGGCGGTAATAATCTCGCGAAGGGAGACGATACCCGCCTTGTGGCCCTCGGTGCGTGCAAGACCGCGCGACGTGGCCCAACGACCGTTACCGTCCATGATGCACGAGATATGGTGCGGAATGTTATTGAGGTCAAGGTCGGAAAAACCGACGCCCGCAGGGGCGTCGGCAAAGTACTCGACCAGTTTATGCTCGTCGTATTGCACCTTAGATCTCCATGACCTCGGCTTCTTTTTCCTTCAGAAGCTCCTCGACCTTGGCGACATACTCATCGGTGTGCTTCTGGACTTTGGCCTGCTCGCGACGGACATCGTCCTCGGTGAGCTCCTCATCGCGCTCGAGCTTGTTGTTGAAGTCGCGACGGATGTTACGGATAGACACCTTAGCCTGCTCGGCGTACTCGCGGCACTCCTTGACGAGCTCGCGACGGCGCTCCTCAGTGGGAGCCGGGAACGGAAGACGAACGACGGTGCCATCGGAGTTGGGGGTAATACCCAGATCGGAAGCGCCGATGGCCTTGACGATAGCGTTGATGAGTGCCTTGTCCCACGGCTCGATGAGCAGCATGTGGGCCTCGGGGGTCTTGACGGCGGCAACCTGCGTGACCGGCGTGGGAACACCGTAATAATCGACGGTGATGTCGGACAGAATGTTGGCATTGGCGCGGCCGGTACGAACCTTGGAGAAGTTATGCTTGAGGGACTCGAGCGACTTGTCCATATGGGCGGTGATGTTCTCTGCCATGCTTAATCCTCCTGATAGACGAGCGTGCCGACGGGCTCACCCGAAAGCGCGCGCTTGACGGTGTCCTCGCCATCGATGTTGAGGACCAAAATCGGCATACGGTTATCCTGGCACAGAGCCGTAGCCGTGGAATCCATAACCTGCAGGCCGCGGACGAGCACCTCGTGATAGGTAATCTTGTCAAAACGGACGGCATCGGCGCACTTGACGGGATCCTTGTCGTAGATGCCGTCAACCTTGGTGGCTTTAATCAGAATCTCGGCGCCGATCTCGCACGCACGAAGAGCAGCGGCGGTGTCGGTCGTAAAGTACGGATTGCCCGAACCGGCGGCAAAAATAACGACGTTGCCCTTGGAAAGGTGGTTGATGGCGCGACGGCGAATATAGGGCTCGCAGATCTCGTTCATCTGGATAGCGCTCATCACGCGGCAGGGAACATCGTTATGCTCGAAGGCATCCTGCAGGGCGAGCGCGTTCATAACGGTTGCCAGCATGCCCATGTAGTCGGCCTGAGCACGCTCCATGCCACCGGCAGCGCCGGCCAGGCCGCGGAAAATATTGCCGCCGCCGACAACGACGCCGACCTCATGACCAACGGCGAGCAGCTCCTTGACCTGCTTGGCAAGATGGTCGGTAACCTTGGGGTCGATGCCATATTGGCCGTCGCCCATCAGTGCTTCGCCGGAAAGCTTCAGAAGCACGCGTTTATATCGGATGTCGGACAAAGCGATCCTCCTTTAGATTGAACTCTCAACATTCTATCAAAGGCTCTAAGAAGAGCCATGAAAAAGCAGGCTGTGAGTAAAACCCACAGCCTGCTCATTACCAGCTACAAGAGCTTATTTACTCGCCACGGACCAGACGGTCAAAGGCAACGACGGTAATAGTGTCGCCGAGCTCCTTGGAGACCTGCTCAGCGTACTTCTTGATGGTGAGGGAGCTGTCCTTGATGAACTCCTGCTCGGTGAGCACGGACTGCTTGTAAAACTTCTCCAGACGGCCGACAGCCATCTTCTCCTGAATGGCCTCGGGCTTGCCGGACTCGGCAGCCTGGGCCATGTAGATCTGCTTCTCGTGCTCGACGGTCTCGGCCGGAACCTGATCGCGGGTAGCACAAATCGGGGCGACGGCGGCAACCTGAAGGGCAACGTCGTGAGCGAAGGTCTTGAAGGACTCAGCCTGAGCGGTCTCGGCCTTCTCGAAAGCAAACTCGACGAGGACGCCAATCTTACCACCCATGTGGATGTAAGAAGCGAGCGCGCCGTTCTCAGCCTTGCGGGCAGCGAAGCGGGAGATCTTCATGTTCTCGCCCATGATGTGAATCATCTCGGTGAGCTCGGAGGAAACAGTCTCCTCGCCCATCGGCTTCTCGAGCAGAGCGTCGACGTCAGCAGGCTCGGTGGTAGCGACAACCTCAGCGACCTTGGAAGCAAAGCCGGTGAACTTGGCGTTGGAGCCAACAAAGTCGGTCTCGCAGGAGAGCTCGAGCAGAGCGCCGGTCTTGCCATCCTCGGAGACGAACGCGGCGACAGCGCCCTCGTTGGTCTCGCGGCCAGCCTTCTTGGCAGCCTTGGCAAGGCCGTTCTTGCGCAGAACGTCGACAGCGGCGTCCATGTCGCCGTCAGCCTCGACGAGAGCCTTCTTGCACTCCATCATCGGGGAGTCGGTCATCTCGCGGAGCTGCTTGACCATAGCGGCGGTAATCTGGGCCATTGTGGTTCCTTTCAAAGAGATGAAAAAGAATTAACTAAGACTGATTTACTCGGCCTTGGGCTCAGCGGCCATCTCGGCCTCGGAGACCTGCTCCTTGCCGGAGCCAGCGAGGCAGGCGTCAGCCATGAGCTCGCACATAAGGGTGACAGCGGAGATAGCGTCATCGTTGCAGGGGATGCCGTACTCGACCTCGTCGGGATCGGAGTTGGTGTCGATCAGAGCGACGACGGGGATGTTCAGGCGCTGAGCCTCCTTGATGGCGTTCTCCTCGCGCTTGGTGTCGATGACGAAGAGAGCCTGGGGCAGACCCTTCATGTCGCGGGCGCCACCGAGGTTGGTCTGGAGCTTGGTGAGCTCCTTGCCGAGCACGGCCTGCTCCTTCTTGGGCAGAACAGCCATGCGGCCGTCCTCGACCATAGCCTCGAGCTCCTCCATGCGGTTGATGCGGGAGCGGATGGTGACGAAGTTGGGCAGCATACCGCC
>CABRWN010000058.1 GCA_902474645.1 uncultured Collinsella sp. | reverse complement strand
GCCCGCCGGCATCGCGGTTGTGGAGTCTGGCATTAAATTTGGCGGAATCACGGCTATTTCCGATGGCGAGCGTATCGAGGTCACCACGTACCGTTTGGATGGCTTTTACACCGATGGTCGCCATCCCCAGAGTGTGGAGCGTGCCGCCTCGCTCGAGGACGATCTGGCGCGCCGCGACTTTACCGTCAACGCCATGGCCTGGCATCCCGAGCGCGGGCTTGTCGACCGCTACGACGGCCAGGGTGACTTGGAGCGCAAGCTGATTCGCGCTGTCGGCGATCCCAAGCGTCGCTTTAACGAGGACGCCCTGCGCATGTTGCGTGCGGTGCGCTTTGCCTGCCGCCTGGACTTTATGATTGAGCCCGAGACTAAGCGAGCGCTTGCCGAGTGCGCGCCGCTGCTCGACGCCGTGGCGCGCGAGCGTGTGGGTATTGAGCTCGAGGGCATTCTTTCGACCGGTCATGGGGGAGACGCGATGCTGCGCTACCCCGAGCTCATCTGCGCCGCCGTGCCCGAGTTGGCAGCGGGTCGCGGGTTTGATCAGCGCAGTGTCTATCATGCGTTTAACGTCTACGAGCATATCGCCCGTGTGCTTACGGTGGCGGGGGAGCTCGCGCTGTGTGACGGCGTCGCGCCCTCGTCGAGCCTTATGTGGGCGGCGTTTTTGCACGATGTGTCCAAGCCCGAGTGTTTCACGGTCGATCACGCCGGCAGCGGACACTTCTACGGTCATCCCGAGCTCGGCGCCAAGAAAGCGCGCGTCATTATGGATCGCCTGGCGCTCTCGCACGACCTGGTGCGCGACGTGTGCCTGCTCATCAAATATCACGACAAGCCGCTGCGCCCCGAGCGCTCCTGCCTGCTCAATATGATGCGCGCGCTTTCGGGCGAGGGCGTCGACACGCCGCGTTTGATGGACGAGCTCATGGATCTTAAGCGTGCCGACACGCTCGGCAAGGCCCCGTCGTGCTTCTATTACGTTGAGACGATTGAGGAGATGCGCGCGATGGCGCACGAGCTGCTGAAGGCGGGGGAGCCCTATACGCTCAAGATGCTCGCCATCAACGGCGGCGACCTGATCCGTGCTGGAGTCAAGCCCGGGCCGGAACTGGGGCAGCTTCTCAACTCCGCCCTCGACGCCGTGCTCGAAGACAACATTCCCAACGATCGCGAAGCTCTTTTGGTCCATCTCAACTTGAATTAGCTACCTAGTTTACCTGCGTGTTCCATAACCTGCCGACAATTTTTCGGCAATTTGGAATTTCTTCTTGCGCTGACGTTTTTTGTCCCGTAATATATTTCCTCGCAGCACGGCAGTGCAGATGTCATGTGGCCCGTTCGTCTAGCGGTTTAGGACGCCGCCCTCTCAAGGCGGAGATCACCAGTTCGAATCTGGTACGGGCTACCACGCATCTGATACCCGGACTTCCTATGGAAGGCCGGGTTTTTTATTTTCAAACAACCGTCTGCAATTCCCGTTTGAACCAGAGCTTTGCGTTCTGCCTATGGCCCTTACGGGTACAATATCCAAGATATTTTGACTGTTAGAAGGAGTCTCATGACGGAGTCCTCTCAGCATACGTCTAAGCCCCAGGTCGAGGTTGAGGCCTCGGGCGGAGATGACAATAAGAGCGCACGCCGCGGCGCCATCTTTATCGGCGTCGTGCTGGTAGGTTATATCGTCTATCTGGTGGTAACCGGGCAGATGGGGCAGTTCTGGGCCGCTATGTCGAGCGTCCAGGCGTCATGGCTCGTTGTCGCGTGTCTTTGCATGTTCATGTACCTGTTCTTTGGCATTGTGGCCTATGCGATCGCCGTCTGGCTCGATCCCAATTCGCCCGTCGGCATCCGCGACCTGATCTCGGTCGAGGCGAGTGGCATCTTCTTTGGCAACCTGACGCCCATGATGATGGGCTCCACCCCGGCTCAGATCTATCGCCTGACCAAGGCCGGCCAAAACGTGGGTGAGGCCGGAGCAACGCAGTTCACGCGCTTTATCGTGTACCAGTTTGGCCTCGTTGCCTGGGGCGCTATCCTACTGCTTGCTCGCATGCCGTTTTTTGCCGAGCGCTATGGCGACATGACGCTGCTGTGCGTCTTTAGCTTTGGTGGGCACTGCTGCATCTTGCTTGGCATCTTCGCCGTCGCGCTCATGCCTAAGACCGTCACGCGCGTCGCCCATTGCATCATCAATTGGCTTGAGCGCATTGGTGTCTCGGCCACTAAGATCGAGGGATGGCGCACGTTTGTCGATGGCGAGATCTACTCCTTCTCCGAGAAGTTCAAGCTTTCAGCCGGACATTTTTCTTCCATGCTGCTCACGGTGGTCATCACCATGCTGCAGCTCGCGTTTTTCTATCTGGTTCCGTATTTCCTGATGCTTGCCTTTGGCCACCACGAGGTCGACTTTTTCTCGGTCATGGCCGCGAGCGCCTTTGTCCAGCTGTTAAGCTCTGCGGTTCCCTTGCCCGGTGGAACTGGTGGCGCTGAGGGCGGCTTTGCATTGTTCTTGGGCCATTTCTTCGGTTCGGCTTCGACCGCCGGCTATCTGCTGTGGCGCCTCATTACGTTTATTGCGCCGACCATTTTGGCTGCGCCCCTGCTGGGACTTAAGAGCGCCCACAACGAGAGCATCCATGCGCGCTGGGATCGCGTGATGCGCAAGCTCGGCCGCACGCCTCAGATGCCCTCTGTGGCCGCGAAGCCGCACCCCACGAATGCCGTTACCGTTGATCCCAAGAAGCACGCTCAGAAGGCTTCTGGGACCGCTAACCCGGCTCATAAAGCCTATGTGCGCCAGACAGGCGATGGTATTCGCGTATCTCCGTCGGCACTCAATAAGAAGAAGCACCCTAAGTCGCAGTAGGGCAGTCGTGCGTTCTTCATGATGCGGGGCATATTTGTGCTGTATGGGGGATAATCCTCTTACGTAGATTATCTCTCATCTGTTGATGAATGCTCGCATATCGAAGGGACACGCCCATGGCAACCAGCAAACCGCGTCTTGACCGCCGCATCGTTCGCAGCCGGAATGCCATCCTTTCGGCTTTCGAGCGCCTGCTCATGGAAAAGCCGCTGGCAGACATTACGGTGAGTGCCATCGCGCGCGAGGCCAATGTTGACCGCAAGACCTTTTACGTTCACTTTGGTACGGTTGACGGCCTGCTCGATGCCATTGCCGTCGATGTGGTGGAGATGATTGTCGACTCGGTCGAGAAAACGCTTGCCTCCATGGACGGTGACACCAACGAGCGCGCTCTTGGCGCGGCGGCGACCTTCTTTAAAACCGTTAACGAGGCACTGTGCAACAACTTGGTGCTCAATCGTCAGCTGATCGAGAATATTCCGCTCGATGATTTCATGGCTCGTCTTCGTGCGCCGCTCGAACACGAGATTGCCGAGCGCGATCTGCTGCCCCAAGGTCTCAAGGACGAGATGTTCGACTACTATCTGGCGTTTTTGCTGTCGGGCATTATCGGTATCTATCGCACGTGGGCACTGTCTGACGGCTCGGTTCCTATCGAGCGCGTCTCGGAGGTTGCTAATAATCTGACGTTGAGCGGCCTTTCGAGTTTGGAATCTCGTTTCGAATAGCACATGCCCTTACCTCCCCTGAGTTGCGGTGAAATAGGGCCTGAATAGGTCTTTTAACTACCTAAAGGGGGTGCGGACGATTTCTTGGACCGCGCCTAGGCGTATCCAATTGGGAATCCTCCGATGCGCCTTCGCACGCTCGCATGACCTCGATACCATGCGAGCGTGCGGACTCGCCGAGCTCGTCGCTGCGGGCGTTTATGGGAATGAAGTGTCCGGGGCACACGATAAGGCGCGCGCAGTGGACGAGGAGCTCTTTGGCGCGGGCTATGGTTTTATCCCCGATCGGCTCGAAGGCGCACTCGGCCACGCATTCCGCCGCCAGGTCGCGCGCGAGCTCGCAGTCGATGTCCCCTTCGTGCAGAACGCCCGCGTAGAACGCCTTGCCCCGCCGGATGAGCTGGCGAAACACAGCCGACCCCGTACCTGCGCCGGCGATGACGAACGTGTGCGCATCGCCGTGCGGGCGCCCAATTTCCACGCTGCCGAAGCGCTCGTTGAAGGTGCCATATTGAAGACCGTAGAGCTCGTCAATCGTCTCGCGCGTGAATATGTCCTCGGGTGCGCCGGCGCGGAAGACCTGGCCGTCCTTCACGCAAATCACCTTGTCGGCGCTTTTCTGCGCGAGCTCGAGTTCGTGGATGGACATGATGACAGCCACATTCCGCGATTTCGCAAGGTGGCGAAGTATTCGCAGCAGGTCGATCTGGTAGCGGATATCGAGATACGACGTGGGCTCGTCGAGAACGAGCACACGCGGATCCTGGGCGATGGCGCGTGCGAGCATGACGCGCTGGCGTTGCCCGTCGCTTATCTGCATGAAGTCGCACTCGGCGAGCTCTTCCACATGTGCGGTTTTCATGGCCTCGTCGACCCGACTATGGTCGTTAGGCGAGAGTGTGCCCATTCGCCCGGTGTAGGGATGTCTTCCCGCCTCTACGATATCGCGGCAGGTGAGGAGCTCGGTCCGGGGGCGATCCGTCAGCATAACGGCAAGGTTCCTTGCGAACTCCGCCGTCTTCCATCGGGAAATCTCCCGCCCGTCGAGCTCGACCGCGCCGGCAAGCGGTGCAAGATGGCGTGTGATGGTTTTCAAGATGGTCGACTTGCCCGAGCCGTTCGGCCCGATGAGCGCCACGACGTCGCCCGCGCGAACCTCCAGATCGACGCCTTCGACTACGGCCTTCTTGTCGTAGCCCGCCGACAGGTCGCTTATGCGGAAAAGCGGCGCTCCGTCTGCCTGCGTTTCGACCGGGGTTTCGAGGTTCGACTCCGCTCGGAGGAGGCGTTCCGCGCGCAGTTCCGCACGAGCCGACAGTGCCTTCTGGCGCTTTCGTGCGAGCCCAGGACTGTCTAAGCATGGAATGTCCCCTCTGAGCGTTTTGGGCCGCGGCACGAATTCCCCCATCTACCTCACCCGCTTCTTTAACATGAGCGCGATAACCACCGGCGCGCCGAAGATGGCGGTGACGGCGCTGATGGAAAGCTCAACGGGAGAGAACAGTGTGCGCGCGATCAAATCGCAGCCCGCGCAGAAGATGGCGCCTCCCAAGAAGCACGCAGGAATCACACGGATGGGCTTCGACGACTTCAGCGCCAACTTCACGAGATGCGGAACCGCGATGCCTACGAACGACACCGGACCAGCGAACGCGGTCACGCAGGCGGAGAGCATGCTCGCTAGAAGGACGAGCACCACGCGGAAGCGTGCGACGTTCACGCCGACGCTTTTCGCGTAGGCCTCTCCCAGCTGGAAGGCGGAAAGGGGCTTCGATATCGCGAATACGCATGCGCTCACGGTGATCACCACGACCGCGATGACCGCGACGTCGTCCCAGCTCGAACCCGAGAAGCTACCCAAAGACCAGTTGTGCAGGTTCACGATGGACTGGTCGTCGG
This sequence comes from uncultured Collinsella sp., assembly GCA_902474645.1. Classification (GTDB taxonomy): domain Bacteria; phylum Actinomycetota; class Coriobacteriia; order Coriobacteriales; family Coriobacteriaceae; genus Collinsella. The sequence goes on along the minus strand of CABRWN010000058.1, from coordinate 5,259 downwards.
CGAAGGCGATGAGGAAGTTCGTCGCCGCCGAGCAGATGTATCCCACCATGACCCCCGCCACGATGAGCATGGCCATGGAACTTATGCGCCGTGCGATGAGGAGCACGAAGCCGATGGTGATAAGCGAGCCCAGAAACGCTGCGGCCACCATGGCCGGCGAGGACATGGCCTGGTTCGCGCCTAGAAGTACGATCATCGTAAGCGCGACGATGAACTTTGCGCCCGAGGAGACGCCCAAGATGAACGGGTCGGCGATGGGGTTGTTGAAAAACGTCTGCAGCAGGAACCCGGAGAGCGAAAGTGCCCCGCCGAGAAGCACGGCTGAAAGCACGCGCGGCAGGCGAATCTCCCAGATGACCTGGCTTTCCATGGAATTGGCCGCGCCGCCCGAAAGGATGCCGGGGATGTGGTCTGCGGGCACGAGCACGCTCCCGATGCACAGGTTGGTCCCGACGAGCACGATGAGGGCAACAGCGAGCAGCGCCGTCACGACGCGACACCGCGCGGCGCGCCCCGATTCGTCGTATGCCATGGAAAGCCGGCTTCTCATGGTGCTAGCCGAGCTTCCTCAGATAATGGAAGTCGCTCGCGTCATCGCCGGTGAACGCCCCGTGCAGCTCGTCGATAATGTCGGCGGTAGAAGTCATCTGCTGGTACATGTCGGCGCTTGTGACCCAGACGTTGCCGTTCTTCACGGCTTTGAACTGCGACAATAGCGCGTTTTTGCCTACGAAGTCGTTCAAGGTGGCAACCGATTCGTCGATGGTGCCGTTGTAGACGATGATGTCGGCATCCTTCGCCGTCGCATAGAAGCGCTCCATTTCGAGCGTTACTGACGAACCTGACGTCGACGCCGTCTGTGCGTCATCGTGCGCTAGGCCGGCGCCTGCAAGCTCGATCATCTGCGCCACGTAGTCGCCCGCCCGCCGCGTGACGGCGGCCCCGTTCGAGTTAATGTAGAAATACGCCACGGTTTTACCTGACGACGCGAGCCCCGACGTTTGCTCGACGCGGGCCTTCTGCTCGTTGAACAGGTGCGTGGCCTCGTCTTCCTTGTCGAACAGGACGCCGAAAAGCTTAATCCACTCGACGCGCCCGAGTGCTTCGGGCTCGCTCGACGACTGTTCGGTGAGCACGACGAGCCCGAGCTTCTGCAGCTTTTCCTTCACATCGGGCGTGTGGTTGATCATGGTGTTCTCGATGGCGAGCGTGCAGCCCGAGGCCGATATTCGCTCGTAGTCGGGCGCGCTGTACTTGCCGCCGTAGGCGATCGCTCCACTTTCGAGCGCGCTTTTGAAGCCCGCGACCGAGCAATCGTCGGCCTTCGTGCCCGACATTAAGATATTGTCGTTCGCATCGAGCGCGTCGACCAGGCACATCGTTGCCGACGACACGAGGTACACCTTGTCGGCGGGGCGCCTTATGACCGCGATGTCGGAGCTCAACCCATCAGGTACCTTCGCATCTTGCGGCACCACGAGGAAGCGCTCCCCGTTCGAAATGCAGATAAGCCGCAGGCCGCCTTCGTACTCGTCGACAGTGAAGTGCTTGGCGTATTCAAGCTGAAGCGCCCCCGTCGGCTCCCAGCCGCAGCCCAAATCGGCGTTGTGGAAGTCGGCCGCGGCGCTTGAAGCCGTTCCCGCAGGGGAGCCGCCGCTTGCATCGTTGCCCGATTTCTCCTTCATGGTGGATGAGTCGAAGTGGAGCGTGTAGTCGATGGTGTGCGGCGTCGACATGGCGACGGTCTCGGCCGACACGGCGATGTCCTCGTCGAGTGTTACGGGTATCTCGAACGTGGAGTTGCCGCCGTCGTTTACGGGCGCGTAGTCCACGCCGTCGGCGGTCATCTTGTCGTAGTTCGAACTCGACCAGGTGATGGTCGCGGTGTAGGTGTCGCCATCCTTCACAATTGTGGTTGGTGAGGCGATGCTTGCGCGCCCTGACCCGCCGGAAAGCGAGACGCTCACCGTGTATTCCTGAGAGCCCGCCGTGGCACCGGTCGCGTTCGGGCTCGCACTGCACCCCGCGAAGGGAAGCGCGAGCAGGGCGACGAGAACGCAGGCGATTGCGCGCGCCGCGATGCTGCGGCACTTCCTGTTTTCCCCCTTGGGAAGAATCGACCGCATGGCGTTACTTCAGTGCGTCGGCGCGCAGATCGACGCCGGCGGATTCGAACACGAGCGTGCGGTCGTACCACCGCTCTTTTCTAATACTCCACGCGGCGCAGGCGGTGTCCTCGTCGAGCGCTTCAACGGGCACGTCGTAGGTGTACTTGCCTTCCGCGTTTTCCACATAGGGGATGAAGTCGGCCTCGCTCGCGGCGGCAGCCTCGTCGCCCGTGCCCATGAAGAGCTTGCCGTAGCCCGTGCCGGAAAGCGTCATCACGCAGTGCATGGAGCCGTTTTCCACGATGAGCTGGGCGTCCACTATCCTGAACATGTTCGAGCTGGAATCTACGGTGATCGGATAGGTGCCGTCGGCCACCTTGTCGGCGGTGATGGGGGCAGCGCTTGCGTCCTCGGGCGCATCGGCCGCCTGTTCGGTTTTTTCCTGGGAATCGGCATCGCTTGCCTTTGCGCTGTCGATTGAATTTCCGCCGCAGCCGGCGAGCGAGAACGCGAAAAGCGCCGCCGACAGGGCGAAGGCGAGGGTTTTCTTCAACATGAAGGGGTTCCTTTCAATCGCTTCGACCGCCCGCGCCGTGCGGTGGGCGGGCGGGATGCGAATGCAACGGGCATGCGCCGTCAGTCGGGGAAGGCGCATGCCCGTTGCACGGGGACGCGACCGGCGCCCCCGTGCGCGGCGAGTTTACAGCTTGGCGATGGCGTCGTCCACGTGCGAGACGTAGATGTCGTCGACCGCGACGTTCTGTCCCAGACCCTGGAGCAGGCACGTCACTTCGAAGCCGGCGGCTACGAACTTCGCAGCCCAGCTGTCGGGGTCGGTCTCGTCTGCCATGTCGTTGTTCGCGTGGTCGCCCGCGACCACCATGAACGGCGCGAGCACGGCCTTCTTGTAGCCTGCGGCGCTCGCGGCGGCGATAACATCCTCGCAGGTCGGTTCAGCCTCGACGGTGCCGACGAAGAACTGCGTCAAGCCCTCGTTCTTAAACACTTCCTGCATCTTGGCATAGTCGGCGTTGGAATCGGCTTCGGTGCCGTGGCCCATGAGGCACAGCGCCGTCTTGCCGTCGTCGAAGGACGCCATGTTCTCCTTAATGGCTGCGGCCACCTTTTTGTAGTCGTCGTCGGAGGTGAGCAGCGGGTCGCCGAGCGAGATTTTGTCGAACTTGTCGGCGTACTTGTCGAGCTCGTCTTTCACGTCGGTGTATTCCAGGCCACCCATGAGATGCGTCGGCTGCACGACGATTTCCTTCACGCCGTCTTCCACGCAGCGGTCGAGCGCCTCGGTCATGTTGTCGATCGTGATGCCGTCGCGCTTCTTCAGCTTGTCGATGATGATCTGCGCGGTGAAGGCGCGGCGGATGTCGTAGTCCTGCCAGTACTTCTCGCGGATAGCGTCTTCGATGGCGCCGATGGTGATGTGGCGCGAGTCGTTGTAGCTCGTGCCGAAGCTCGTGACGAGGATGACCGGCTTCACGGCCTTCTCCTTTTCACTCGATTTTTCGGAACTTGCGGAGGTGTTGGAGCAGCCCGCGAGCGCGACTCCGGCGAGCGCGACGGCTCCGGTTGCTGCGGCGCTCATGAAGCCGCGGCGTGACATCTGGTCGGACATGGTTTTTCCTTTCCTCGGTTTGCCGGTCCCCCGGCGACAGTTGCTTGTCGGCACAAGCGAAAGAAAAGCGCACCCCTCGGGGTTCACAAGGAGCTAACGCCACGGCGATGCCGTGAGGAAAAGGCGAAGCAGTCTGGCTTGGGGCGCGAGGCGGTTCGCCCGCGCGTCCTATACAGTAATGTCCCTTGCCCAGGATTCCCACCTGGTTCCCTCCGCAAGCCAGCGCGGGCTGTGCGGGCGCCGCGCCGGTCATTTCCTTTTATCCGATTGTCATATGCTCGTTGCCGAAACTTTTACTATGATAGTGGGCACTTGTGAACGTGTCAAAGCCCAGGGCGGGCGGTATTGCGCCTCCTGCCTGCGTATTTGCGCCCATTGCTGCCGCAGGCGCCGTGTTTTGCCCGCTGCGCGAATGGCGGCGTAAACGGTTGCGATGAGAAACGGGAAGGAAGGCTCGGATGATTCATATCGTTGGCGCAGGCTCGGGCGCCGCCGACCTTATCACGCTGCGCGGGGCGCGCCTTCTGCGCGCGGCCGACGTGGTCGTTTGGGCGGGGAGCCTTGTGAACCCCGAGCTGCTCGCTGAGTGCAAGGAATCCTGCGTCGTCTACGACAGCGCGCACATGACCTTGGAGGAAGTGCTCGACGTGATGTGCGCGGCGGATGCGCGGGGCGAGGAAGTGGTGCGCCTGCACACGGGCGACCCGTGCCTGTACGGTGCCATCCAGGAGCAGATGGACGCGCTCGACGCACGCGGCGTGGACTACGAGGTGGTGCCCGGCGTGTCGAGCTTTTGCGGTGCCGCGGCGGCGCTTCGCCAGGAATACACGCTGCCGGGAATCAGCCAGTCGGTCGTAATCACGCGGCTTTCCGGGCGCACCCCCATGCCCGCGGGCGAGGGCATGCGCACCATGGCGGAAAGCGGCTCGACTATGGTCATCTTCCTGAGCTCGGGTATGCTCGCCGAGCTTTCCGCCGAGTTTTTGGCCGCGGGCCGCAGCTCCGATGAGCCGGCGGCGCTCGTGTACAAGGCGACCTGGCCTGAGGAGCGCGTGGTGCGCTGCACAGTGGGCACGCTCGCCGATGCGGGCGCGCGAGGGGGCATCGACCGTACGGCGCTCGTGGTGGTGGGCCGCGTGCTCGGAGCTCGCGGCGGGCTTGTGCACGACGGCGCGCAAGCGGAGTCGTACGAGCGCAGTAAGCTTTACGACCCTTCGTTTGCCACGGGGTATCGGAAGGCGAGCAGCTAGCGTGGCCTTCGAGCACTAAATATATCCCGGGACGACCCGCCTGCGCTGCGGCTACACCACGGGGAGCTGCGCCGCGCTCGCGTCGAAGGCGGCCTGCGAGATGCTCTTTTCACGAAAGCCCGTCGGCCGTGTGTCGATCGTCACCCCCGGCGGGCTGCCCGTCGAGACGGACGTGGTCGACGCATACATCGGCGAGGGGTGCGCCCAGTGCGCCGTGCGAAAGGACGCAGGCGACGATGCCGATGTGACCGACGGCGTGCTCGTGTACGCGCGC
>CABRWN010000057.1 GCA_902474645.1 uncultured Collinsella sp. | reverse complement strand
CCCGGTCGCCCGCCATCGTCGGCGGCTCGTACTCGGCACCCATGCGCGTGGCATCCGAGAGCGCCCGGCCCACGCACTCCCCCGGCCCCTCGAGCTCAAAGCGATACCACGGTTCCAACAGTACCACCGCACCGGCCTCGCGCGCCTGCATCAAACCCTGGCGAATCGCGCGGTACGTGGCCTGGCGAAAATCGCCACCCTCGGTATGTTTGGCATGCGCACGGCCGCCCGTGAGCGTAATGCGCACATCGGTGATGGGCGAGCCGGTCAGCACGCCCAGGTGATCGCGCTCCATGGCGTTGGTGAGTGCCAAACGCTGCCAGTTAAGATCGAGCTCGTCGGTCGAGGTCACGGTACCAAACTGCACGCCCGAACCCGCTGGCAACGGCTCCAGGCGTAGATGCACCTCGGCATAGTGGCGCAGTGGCTCAAAGTGGCCCACGCCCTCGACCGGCTGCGAAATAGTCTCCTTATAGAGAATGCCGCCAGACTCAAACGCAACCGAAAGGCCAAAGCGATCGGCCAACACCCGCTGCACGACCTCGAGTTGCACGGCGCCCATCAGCTGCAGGTGAATCTGCTCCAGATGAGTATTCCAGCTTACGCCGAGCATGGGATCTTCGTCCGCCAGCTCAGTCAGTGCTTTGAACACCGCATGGACATCGTGTTCGCCTGGAAGCACCGTATAGGTGAGGACCGGCGCAATGACGGGCGCATCGCCCGCAGGCTCCGCACCCAGGGCGTCCCCTGGGCGAACGTGCGCAAGACCCGTCACGGCACAAATACCGCCAGCAGCAATTTCTTGGGCAAGCTCATACTTCTCGCCGTTATAGATGCGTACCTGATCGACCTTTTGCTCCCATGCCTCGGCACCGGAACGTCCGTCAATCATCTGCTTGGCATGCAGCGTGCCGCCCGTCACCTTGACCCAGGTAAGACGCTCGCCACGGTCTCCACGGCTCACGCGGTAGACACGCGCGGCGAACTCCTGGGGCCATGTTCGCTCGCGCATCAGAGCGCATATGCCGTCGAGTAGCTCTGCCACACCCTGGTCCTTGAGCGCCGAGCCCGCAAAGCAGGGAAACAACTTTCGCTCTGCGACAAGCCGCGAAAGCGTGGCAGTCGAAAGCTCCCCTGCGTCGAGAAACTCGTCGAGAGCCACTTCATCCAACGCAGCAGCGTCCTCCTGAACGGTGCCGCCCGCCAACAGTTCGCTGGCATCCAGGCAGCCCTCGGAAAGACGTTGCCCAAGCTGTGCCAGCAAAACATCGCGGCCGGGATTCTCCAGATCGATCTTGTTGATAAAGATGAACGTCGGAATGTCATAGCGCGCAAGCAGGCGCCACAGGGTTTCGGTGTGCCCCTGCACGCCATCGTTGGCGCCCACAACTAAAATCGCGTAGTCGAGCGCGCGCAGCGTGCGCTCCGCCTCGGCAGAAAAATCGACATGTCCCGGTGCATCCACGAGCATGACGTGGGTATCGCCATGGTCGAGCACGGCCTGTGACGAGAAAATCGTGATGCCGCGCTCGCGCTCGATCGCATTAGTGTCCAGATGCGAATCGCCATCGTCCACGCGCCCGCGCTTGCGAATGCGACCCGCGTTGAACAGCATGGCCTCGGCCAGCGTGGTCTTGCCGGCATCGACATGCGCCAAGATTCCAACGACCGCTTGTTTCGACATGGCTCTCCTCTTATTACGAGCCCATCGCACGCGGCAACGGGCGCTCACGCTCCACACTGGATGATACAATTTACGGGCCGGCGGGCGAAGCGGGCCCTATCCCCCGACCGAGCTCATCGCCCCGCGTTGCCGCGCGGCGATTTTCGTAGGTTCGCGCCTTGCGAAAGCCGGCTTGCAAAACAGCATAGCGAACGAAAATAGCCCCACCCGGGGCCATTTTCGTTCGTACGAATTGTTGACACGCGCCCCTGCTCTTACGCCTCGCGCAGCCAGTCGAACGCAACACGCGGCGTGCCGTCCGACACATGCACGACGCCGGCGCGCTCGAATCCCGCCTTGATGCTCGCGCCCTGCATGGGCAGGTTGTCCTGATGCGTGTCGATACGCAGGTGATCGGCACGCTCTTTGGCAAAGGCAAACATCGCGGCCGCGATACCGTGCGCGGTGCCGTCGGACGCCACACGGTGCAGCACGGCGTACGGAGTGTCGCTGCGCCATTGCCCGTCCTCTATTACGTCATAGCACTCGTCCGGACCCGGTAAAAAGGCAAACGTCGCCACCACGCGGCCGTCGACTTCACACGCATAGCTGCCACCGGCGGCGATATCGGCAGCCAGCTGCTCGGAAGAAGGCGTGCCCTCGGGCCACTGCGTGGCGTTGCCATGCGCGCGCATAAAGGCGCGGGCCGTGTCATAGATAGCCATGACGGCGGGAATGTCGGTATCGAGGGTTTTTCTGATCATCACGCGGCGACCTCACGTTTATTGGTATCACTTTGATTGGGCAATGATACCAGCGTTTGGAGAGGGGCACGAAGCAGATGGGGAGCAAAAAGCGAGCCGCTTGGTCAAAAGCCAAAAGCGAGTTTTTGGGCGCTGCCACGGGCGGCGATATGAGCGACCTGTTTGCGCGCGAAGACGAGCGCCGCGACGCCCTGAACGCCGAGCGCGATGAAGCCTGGCGCTACAAGTCGTGCGAACGCAAAAACCGTTACGACACGCGCGCCGAGGCCGAGGCAGTTATGGCCGACTGCGAAAACCGTGGACGGCGCGGTTTGGCCTGCTACAAATGCGAATACTGCGGCGGATGGCATCTGACGTCGCACCCCTGGAAATAGGCCCCGCGTCGGCACGGCACTGACGGAGCACCAGCCATCGCACGCAAGCTACGGGCGCGGCGGCACCAAAACATCGTAACGAACGGCCTTGCCCGCAAGCTGATAACTCGGCTTAACGCCGGCAAGCAGTGGCCCCTTCACCGGCCGCTTGATAACGACCTTGCGCGGGTACACCGCAAGCGCGGCTTCGACCAGCGCCTCCTCATCGGCACACGGCTGTTCCAGATGGTGCAAGAGCTGGAACTTCTTTTTCACCGCCGCGCTCTTGGTGCGCCCGGGAAACATCGGGTCCAGATACACCACGTCGGGAGCGGTGAGCTCACCCTGCCCGATCAGCTCAGCTACATGGCGAAGGCCGGCAATGCTGTCCTCGCCCGCATGTAAGCGCATGCGTGGCACGGCAGCCGCAAGCGCTGGATCATCTGCCGCGCGACCCAAAGCATCCTTGAGGAGCGCCGCGATTACGCAATCCTGCTCATACAGATCAACGGTAAAGCCGGCGGCCGCCAACAGCAGCGAATCCTCGCCAAAGCCTGCCGTGGCGTCAATCGCCCATGGGCGCTCGATGCCTTTTGTGCGCGCAGCCTTTACCAGCAGCTCTTGTTGCAGACGGCCCTGCTTGAGTCGCGGCAGCATGCGGCCAAAATCGGCGCGCAGCTCCATCGTGCCGTCGGTGAGCGTGAGGCCCTCGGACTTCCGCACGAGCTCGAGCCCCGCGGCCCGAGCAACAGAAAAGGGATCGACGACGCCCATGGGTACTCCTTAGCAAGCAAAACGAATACGTGAGCGCCGTTTATGCCAGCACCCAACCGTCCGCTATTGTCCCATATGCGACAAGACCCACCGCCCATTGCAGAATGAGGGCATCCATTTAGCGGTAAAGCACCAAATCCCGTCAGGATTGCCCTCCACCTCAACCCTGCGTTTACCCGCCGCTTCGCGGCTGCTCCATACTTGCCCGTCCGTATCATTAAAGGACTGAACATTCGTCGTGAGGAATGCAAATGGACCATTCAGTCACACGCCGAAAGGCCTGCCGGTTGGCAATCTCGGCAGCCGGAGCCACACTGGCAGTGGTACTGCCAGCCTGCTCGAACAGTCATTCCGGTATGTCCGGCAAGGCCAGGCTGAACGTAGGCGTCCGCTCGGATATCGTCGGGTTTAGCGAGCGTAATCCCAACAACGGCAAATACTACGGATTCGAAATCGACCTCGCCAACGAGTTGGCAAACCGTCTTGGCTATGGAGGCTGTTCGTTTATATCCGTAACGCCCGAGACACGCGAAGAAATGCTCTCGTCGGGAAAAGTCGATTGCCTGATCGCGTGCTACTCGATAAGCAACGAACGCAAAAAGCTGTTTGACTTCTCTGCCGCCTATTACACCGACTCGGTAATTCTTGTTGTCGAAAATACATCGCTCATTCAATCCTTCTCCCAGCTTAAGGGCGGAACAATTGGCACGGTATCCGGAACAAACGCTGCACCTCAACTTGCCGCGAAGTTTTTGGAGCTGGGGCTTTCGGACGGCATCCCCCAGCAGCAGGATGCCAAGAGCGGCAACATTGACTACGACACATGGCATCTGAGCCAATATGCAAGCTACTCTGAGCTTTCCCGCGCATTGGAAGCCGGCGACGTCGACGCCATGGCGACCGATGGCGCAATTGCCAAAACCTATCTCGATGACGAGCGCACCGTCCTGCCCGATTTTGGCATCAACCCACAGCGCTACGCCGTCGCAACGCTGAAGGGCTCTGAGCTTTCACCCAAAGTTACCGCCGAAGTACGCTCAATGCTCAAAGACAAAACAATCGATACGCTCATCGAGAAATGGAACTAAGGAAGTCCACCCATGTCCAAGCGACTAAAACAGAAGTCCGTGGCGCTTGCCATTGCCGTAGCCGTCTGCACGTTAACGATGGGACTCCTACTCGCCTCGATGCAAACGCGTCTATCGCAAGAGGAATACGCTTTAGAATTCGATCGCGTTGCCGCCGAACTCCCCGATCTCGTTAAAACGGCCCAGTCGGAAACGAAAGACAACACCCAAACATTTGATGACCTGTATCGCACGCGTGCCGCAAGCATCGCATTTATGGCGGCCAACGATGCCGGTTATGAAGCGACCGATGCCAAAATGGCCGAGTTCAAGGACCTGCTCAAGGTCGATAACGTTCTCGTTACCCGACGTGACGGTTCCATCATCGCCAAAGCGGCTGACACCAAAGCCGATTTTAGCCGTGCCCGCTTCAACCAGCTACGTCAGTGCTTCGAGACCGGCAAGCCCTCCGATCCAGTTGAGGTCGATCTTCCCGATCAAGACTGGCTCATGCGATACTATGCCGCCAAAATCGATGACGACACCATGGTCATCGTAGAGCAAAATCCCCAAGAGCTGCACGCCCTTGTCAAGGACACCGGCTCGGCCGAGAGCATGCTCAAGAACATCTCGCTCGGCAGTCACGGATATGTCCTCGCCGTATCGGCAAAAACACACCTGATCACCTACCATCCCGATCAGAACATGATCGGTACCGATGCACTCGACAACGGCATCGACGTGGGCAATCTTGAGGACGGCAAGACATTCATCACTTCCGTCAAAAACACAAGCCTGTATTGTCGCGTCAAGTTGGTCGATGACACCTATTACATTCTCGCCATTCCCGAAAGCGATACCGCCTCCGCGCGCAACATCACCGTGGGCGTCATCCTCTTTGCCTTCATCGCAGTCGTCGCCGCCGTGGCACTCTATGACCTGTTTGTCCTAGCGGATGACGAACATGACGACCACGACCATCACGAATACGTCAAGATCGGTCGCGGCCTTCGGTTTAGCCCCTCCGTGGGCAGGCGCGCAACAGCCTTGTCCATTGCAGGACTCGTCTTACTTTTGGCAGTAACCTTCTATATGCAAACGCTCTTTGCCCTTTCGAGCCAGGCGACGGTCAATCGGGAGCGCTTAGAGCAGATTGATCAAACGCTCAAAAATAATGCGCTGCGCGAGGATGAACTTACGAGGCAGTATAGCGAGCACTATGCCACCGCCTGCCACATTATCGCCTACATCATTGAGCACAATCCAGAGCTCGCCACGCGAGCCGACCTGCACAGCATGGCAAAAACGCTCAACATCGAGTCAATTTATCTCTACGACGGCGACGGCAATATGACGAGCTCGAGCACGTCGCAGCGATCCTACAGTCTTTCGACCAAGTACGGTGACTCCTCCTACGAGTTCCGCTCGCTTTTGGGCGGCAAGGATGAATATATACAGCCTCTCTCTATCAACAGAACCACCGGCGAGACATATCAGTACATCGGAGTCGCACTCTACGATCAGGATGGCATTGCAGACGGAATCGTGCAGATTGCCGTGCGCCCCATGCGCTTAGAAGAAATGCTCAAGAGCACCAAGATCGACGCAGTGCTCGATGGCATCAAGGCGGGCGCCGGAGGCTTCGCCTTTGCAATCAAGAAAAAAGACGGTACCGTCGCATATCATCCCAACGACCTTCTTTTGGGGAAAAAGCATCCGAAATCGGACTGACTGACGAGCAGCTTGCAGATGGCTTTAGCGACTTCGTCTACATCGACAACCAAAAACTCTACGCCTCCTGCTTGGAGACTGGCGACTATTACGTTTACGTCGCGGCACCCGAAGACTCCTTTATGCACCAGCGCGTTCCGCTCACAATCGCAACCGGAATCATCGCCGCCATTTGCTTTGCCCTTATCTACCCGTTGCTGACGCTCGACACCATAAACGTCGAAGAAAAGCGTTCGAAGCACGAAGGCGACTTCGCGACAAGACGGCACAACATCACCGTCACGACGTCCGACGGCCGTGTCAAACACAGCGAAAGCGCCATTAGCCGATGGCTCAACATCTCCTTTAAATGGGAGGACAAAACCCCCGAGCAAAAACTCGGCACAGTCCTTAAATGGTTTACCGGCATCGCGGTGTTTATCGTCTTTTTGGCCGTCTTGTTTAAAGACGCTCTGTTTGGTCCGCGTTCGGTATTTACCTATATCCTGGGCAACGACTGGCAGCACGGTCTCAACATATTCGCGCTCACCGCTTCGATCATGTACGCCTGTGTGGCTCTCACAGTGTGCGCAATCGCGCAGGCGCTTCTTCGCATGTTGTCCAATGTGCTTGGAGCGCGCGGCGAGACGATATGCCGACTTCTCTCGAGCCTGACAAAATACGGAACTCTCATCGCTATGCTCTATTGGTGCCTCGGCGTTTTGGGTGTCGATACCGCAACGCTTTTAGCCTCGGCAGGTATCATCACACTCGCCGTCTCCTTTGGAGCCAAAGACCTCATCACAGATATCTTATGCGGGCTCTTTATTATCTTTGAAGGCGAGTTCCGCGTTGGAGACGTCATCTCGGTTGGCGGCAATACCGGCACCGTTATGGAGATTGGTGTGCGAACCACAAAGATCAATGACGGCAACGGCAATGTCCTGCTCCTACGCAACAGCTCGATTTCGAATGTCACCAACATGACAAAACTTAATTCTTACGCCAGCATAGATATCACCATCCCGGTGGGAGAATCTCTACCCTATGTCGAAAAGGTGCTTAAAGACGAGCTCAAAAGCGTGCATGACCGCGTTCCCGCCATTATCGATGGCCCCTTCTACAAGGGCGTGGTCGACCTTAGCAGCACCGCTATGACCATTCGCGTTGTCGCCACCTGCAAGGAGACCGATCGCGGCAGTGTCATGCGTTCTTTGCGCCGTGAGGTAAAGCTCATGCTTTCCCGCCGCGACATCGCCCCCTATCAACTCGTTTTCGATCATTGCGATGCCGACGAGGCCGCTCCAAGGGAAGCTACCGCCGAAGAACTCGCCGAAGCGGACGAGTTTAGCGAAGAACAGAAACTCGCCTCGCAAGACCTTGGTAACGAACCTACCAATCAGTAATTCATGGCACCGGGCAAAACCCGCACGGCGCCATTAAGGCTCAAGGGAAAGGAACTGAACATGAGCAACAACCGTAAAGTCCTAAAGGTCATGTCCATCATCTATCTATTGGGAGGTATTTTTAGCATCGCCGTGGGCGCGTTGGCACTCACTGCAGCTTCGGGCGACGCCAGCGGCGATCTCTCGGTTTACAGCGTTGTCGCCATCGTGATGGGCATCGTCGAAATCATCGCTGCCGTGTTGGGCATCCGCGCCTCAAATAACCCCAGCAAGATTGGTGTCGTTTGGGTCTGGGCTATCATTTGCCTGGTTTGTGCCGTTGTCAGCCTGCTGCTTTCCGAGCCCTTCTTGGGCGGAGTCGGCACCAGCGCCACCGATGTCACCGCCGTGGTCGTAAGTGCCGTGTACTTCGTTTTCGCCAACCGCGTTAAAAAGGAAAGCCAGGAGCGCCTGAGCTAGGGTATCTGACCCGCCTGCACAGAGCACCGTATATGAAAGCCGCCCTCCGCTTCTCGAGCAAACAAGAAACGGAGGGCGGCTTACTGTGGATGGTCTTTGCATTCATTCGATTGCCACGGCACGGTGCAATCGACAGCATAATGCCAGACACGACCGAGCCGACAGCGGCAAGCGCGTCAACGGATGTGCTAGCGAGTAGCAGACCCGTTGGTACAGCCCACCATGCGAATCAAGTAGTTCTCTACGACGTGATAAGCTTGGGACTTTTCATCTTTAAGGGAAACTAAACACACCGGAACCGTCAGGGCCCCTTCGCCCACAATGGGAACAATCTCAAACCCACTAGCGACCTGACCAGGAACGGGAAGAATGGCATTTAAGAAATAGCCGCGCTCGGCCGCCAAAAACGCCCCAACTTGAGCGGGGCTATCGATAACGCGCGTCTCACCTAGGACATCGCGGCTTTTGTACTGCCAAAAAATCGAGTTGTTAAAGCTATCGAACGCTGTCGACTGTCCCACCGGATAGGAGCTCAGATCAGCCACAGTCACAAAGGGCCTCTTGCCGAGCGGATGGTCGGCGGCGACGAAAATACCCGTGGGCAGGGTTCCCAGCTGCTCGCAGTCATCATTGGTATTGTCATATGTACCCACCGTAAGCAAGGCATCGAGGTCTCCCTGCTCGAGCTCCTGCTGGGCAACTCCGGGATGCACAGTGCAAAACTTCACCCGCACGCGCACACCACGCATGATAAGCGCAGATAGCCCCTTATATAGCTTATCCTCGTTATCGAATGCGGGAGCGCACAGGCCAATCGAGAGTTCCGGCATCGCTTGAGGACCAGAGGCCGATGAGACGGTCAGGTCGCATCCGGACGGGTCAAAGTTTTCAACCTCACGATATGCTTCGACGGCGGGGCGAGCCTTGGCATAAAAGCTGCGACCGGCCTGAGTCGGCCTGACACCGCTACTCCCACGCTCAAAAAACTGAACGTTAAAAAACTGCTCGAGCTCGCTAATTGACTTGGAAATGGCCTGAACAGTCACGTGGCGCTGGTGCGCCGCAGCAGTAAAACTCTTCGTCTCGAATACGGCGACAAAATAGCCGACCTGCTTGATATTCACCATTCGCCCCTAAAAAATGCACAGTTTAATCCAGTTAAACAAAAAGCTAGCACAGTGCAAGCGCCACCCCTGTCGCGAGCGGAGCGTTCAACTATTAGATGAACGTGCACAGCACCTTGTTGAATTACAATATGCTTCGCGACATGCATCATGCGTGCGCATCAAATACGTCATGTCCACTTCGAAAGGACCAGCCATGAGCTTCACTCGCAAGACTCTCAAAATCCTTGCTCTCATCTACTTTGTTTTGGGCATCGCCAGCCTCGTCACCGCCGGCATCGGTATCGCCACGGGCGGTCTCGATTCCACGTACGGTTCGTACGCCACGCTCGCAGCGGTCGTGCTTATCGCCAAGGGTCTCGTCGACCTTGCCGCAGGCGTCGCCGGTATCAAGGGCGCCAACAAGCCTTCGCAGGTGGACGGCGCGTTTAAGCTCGGTATTGTTGCCGCGGTCGCCACGCTTGCCCAAGCGGTGCTCACGCTTCCCGCGTTTGGCGGCGACGCCATCAACTTTGGCGCCTTTGTCATCGTGGTGTACGACCTGTTCTTTGTTCAGCAGGCACACGCCGTTAAGGCCGAGAACAAGGACCGCCTATAAGCGCTCGCTTCTCATAACCTCTGCAGCCAAGCAACTAAAAAGGGCCGATCGCGCATCTCCGCGGTCGGCCCTTTACGTTTGCCCAGATAAAACCTACCAAAATAAACCTGTCCCTTTTTGGCAGGTTGTTAGCTGTGGCGGTACTCGGCGATGATGAAGTCGATGTCAGTCTGAAGGGTATCGAGGTTTGCCAGGCGCTCTTTGTCGGCGGGGCGCGTGCGGTAGTAGTACGGCGTCATCTGGAACACCGCCTCGATGTCGGCCTGGGTCTGAAGCGTAATTCTCGCAGACACCCGCTGCGTTCCGACCAACTCGAGCTCGGTGGTCTTCGGCAGCTTCTCATCGTTAAGGTACGGCGTGTCGTAGAGTACCTCCTTGAGCCCAAAGAGGTGACGAGCACCCGGCACCACGGTGTAGAGCGAACCCTCCGGCGCCAGCACGCGGGCAAACTCGCGCTCGTTAAAGGGGGCAAAGAGCTCGGTCACCATATCGAAGGCGCCATCGGCCACGGGGATGTCCTTCATGTTGGCCACGAAGTAGGTCGCATCGCCGCGCTTGGCGGCCAGGCGCACCATCTCCTTGCCCAGGTCAAAACCGTAAGCATCTACGCCCGGCACCGCGCCCATGGCACTGGTGTAATAGCCCTCGCCACAGCAAATATCGAGCAGCGTCATGGGGCCATTCGCAGACGTGGCGCGCCCAGACACCTGCTTGCGCACCAGCTCGACCATCGCATCGCGCAACGGCGCGTAGTATCCACGGTTCAAAAAGTCACGACGGCTGCGCGCCTGCGACTTGGGATCGCCCATGGAGTCGCCGCTCTTGGACGAACGCAGTAGATATAGATAACCCTCGCGCGCACGGTCAAACCGGTGTCCGCCCGCGCATGCGGCCCCACGCTCATCGTCCACCAACGGTTCATGGCAAACGGGACACAACAACATGGCAACTCCTTAGCGCGAACAACACAACGCCCACCATTGTCTCACGCCTTCCCCACCTAGTCATTGGGGACGCTCTTGAATGACTAGTCGATTAGGAGTATCATCGTCTGCGCAAATAAGCACGAAAGAGC
>CABRWN010000056.1 GCA_902474645.1 uncultured Collinsella sp. | reverse complement strand
CCCCGCCATAATACTTCCGGTTCACGCACGAATCCGCTGCCAGAGACAGCCGGTGCAAACGGGCATCGCCCGCGAGCTTAATGGGATATCCCGCCAGCCGAGGTGGTCGAGTAGATATGTCTTCTCGCCCCCGTCGCTCATGCAGCGCGGGGGCTTTCTTTTTGGACATGCCCCCGTCACGTCCTTGTGGCGGACCGTGCCCGGAAAGAATTCGAGGAGGTGTAATTCATGCCCCAGCAGTACAAAATCGACAAGGTTGCAGAGATCGAGTCCCGTATCGCCGAGAACGCCGGTCTGTTCGTCGTCAACTACAACGGTCTGACGGTTAAGCAGGCTCAGGAGCTGCGTCATCAGCTTCGCGAGTGCGGCGCCGAGATGAAGGTCTACAAGAACAACCTGGTCAAGATCGCTCTCAAGAACCAGGAGCAGCCCGAGCTCGACGAGATCCTCGCCGGCCCCGTCGCTTATGTGTTCTACGAGTCCGAGCCGGTCGAGGCCGCTAAGACCCTTAAGGACTTCTCCGCTAAGTCCAAGGGCGTCCTTGAGATCAAGGGCGGTATCTCCGACGGCAAGGCCGTTTCCGCTGATGATGTTAAGGCTATCGCCGAGCTGCCCACCAAGGATCAGCTTCTCGGCCAGATCGCCGGTCTCATCTCCGGTTTCGCTCGCGACATCGCTGTCTGCGTCAACGGCGTTTCCTCTGGTCTCGCTCGTTCGATCCAGCAGGTCTCCGAGCAGAAGGCAGCCTAGTTGCTGTTTTCATCCGCGGCGGCAACGCCGCACCCCTGGCGCATTCGCGCCGTGTTTTAACTGATCTCCGTGCACAGACACGGAAACCGAAAGGACTTAGAAATGGCTAAGCTTACCACCGATGAGATCATCGATGCTCTTAAGGAAATGACCCTTCTCGAGGCTTCCGAGCTCGTCAAGGCTATCGAGGACACCTTCGGCGTTTCCGCCGCTGCTCCTGCCGCTGTTGTCGCCGCTCCCGCTGCTGGCGCTGCTGAGGCCGAGGAGAAGACCGAGTTTGACGTCGTGCTCGAGGGCTTCGGCGACAACAAGATCCAGGTCATCAAGGCCGTCCGTGAGCTCACCAACCTTGGCCTGAAGGAGGCCAAGGAGGTCGTCGAGGGCGCTCCCAAGGCTGTTCTCGAGGGTGCCAAGAAGGAGGACGCCGAGGCTGCCAAGGAGAAGCTCGAGGCTGCTGGCGCTGCTGTCACCCTCAAGTAATCAGGCTTTCTCGCCAGATTTCTTTGCAGACGGGGTTCGCATTGCGAGCCCCGTCTTTTTTGTTTTGGCCCCTCATTCCCATTGCTCGGCACGCGGAATACCGTTGTCTTCACCGTGCCAATCCCATTACCGCTGGGGCGTAAAATTGCGCCATTCGGGCAATAATTTGCGTTGACCTGCTGAAGAATTGCGTTTGCCTTACGGCGATGTATGTCTCCGGCGGTAAGATACTTCGGTATCGCAATTTGGTCTGCGGCCGCTGTGCCGCACGCACAGGGCGCATTCTGCGCCTGCGAAAGGATCCTTGAATAACATGAAGGCAATCATCCCCGCCGCCGGTCTTGGCACGCGTTTTCTGCCTGGCACTAAGTGCACGCCCAAAGAGATGCTGCCGGTGCTCGACAAGCCGGTCATTCAGTATGTCGTTGAGGAGGCACTCGACCCCGAGGAGGTCGACGACGCCATCATCGTTACCTCTCCCGGTAAGCCCGAGCTGCTGAGCTACTTCCAGCCCGACCGTTCGCTCGAGAACCTGCTGCGCGAGCGCGGCAAGAACGCCTATGCCGATGCCGTCGCCCACGCTGGCGGTATGCCGGTCGACTTCCGCTATCAGTACGAGCCCAAGGGCCTCGGCCATGCTATCCGCTCTGCTGCCGACGCCGTGGCAGGGGAGAACTTCCTGGTTCTTCTGGGCGACTACGTTGTGCCTAACCGTGACATCTGCGACAAGATGCTCGCCGTTTCCAAAGAGCACGGTGGCGCTTCGGTTATCGCCGTCGCTGCTTGCTCGCCCGAGGAAGTCAGCCGCTACGGCGTTATCGCCGGCGATCGCGTTGGCTCGCTCGAGGGCTTCGAGAATGCCGCTGACGACGAGCCCGGTGCCGTTTGGCGCATCGGCGGCCTGGTTGAGAAGCCCGCTCCCGAGGCGGCTCCGTCCAACCTGTACATCGTCGGTCGCTACCTGCTGAGCCCGCTGGTCATGGACCTGCTCGCTGATCAGCAGGCCGGTAAGGGCGGCGAGATTCAGCTGACCGACGCCATGGCACGTTCGCTCGACCGCGAGGCCATGTACGCTGTCGTCATCGACCCGCTCTCGGGCTACGACACCGGCACCCCGTCTGGCTGGATGGCCACCAACGCCCTCATGGCTGCAAGCGATCCTCGCTTTGCCGGCGCCTTCTGGGACGCCATCGACGAGCGCGGCGGTTTGATGCGCAAGTAAGCCTTTGGGCATCGACATGTACGGGTGCGGACTTTGGTCTGCACCCGTTTTTTATGCGAGCTGCAGCTTAGCTCCGGAAAGTGCGACCCACAATTTGGCCGAATTCTGGGTCGCGCTTTCCGGCTGAGCCCCTAGCGGAAACTACGACCCGGAATGTCGGCTCAGAACGGGACACGCTTTCCCGAACAGGGCTCAACCGGAAAGCGCATCCCAGTTTGAAGCCTCAAAACAGGACGCAGTTTCCGCCTGATCAACCCTCGCCGCCATTCCGCCATTCAGTGGTGCGCATCAGCGATCTCGTTCACAGAAAATATATGAACAGATGTTCGGTATACCACTATCTACCTGCGCATTTTCTGTCGAAAAACTTTGCTACTCCAAAAACTCAATCGCGTCAAGGCTTTTCTTGCCCAACGGTCGGTACCTGATAAACTATTAGATTGCGATAACTGGCGAAGCCATGCCTCGCCAACCCACCGAGCATTTCCGTGAAGGAGGAAAAACCTGGTGACCTACGCATACACTGCCACTGAGCGCAAGCGCGTCAGCTTCGGGAAAATCCCGGAGGCCATGGAGCTCCCCAACCTTATCTCTGTTCAAAGGGAATCCTTTGAGCGTTTTAAGGACGAGGGCCTTCGTGAGGCGTTCAAGGAATCCAGCCCCATCCAGAGCCAGAACCATGTTCTCGAGGTTACCTTCGGCGAGCATCAGTTCGGCGACCCCGCGCACACCGTCGAGGAGTGCCGCGAGAAGGATATGACCTATCAGGCTCCGCTTCTGACCGACGTCCGTCTCACCAACAAGGAGACCGGCGAGATCAAGGAGCAGCTCGTCTTCATGGGCGACTTCCCCATGATGACCGATCAGGGCACCTTCATCATCAACGGTACCGAGCGTATCGTCGTCTCGCAGCTCGTCCGTTCCCCGGGCGTGTACTACAGCTCCGAGATGGATTCGGGCAAGCAGATCTACAAGGCCCAGATCATCCCGTCCCGCGGTGCCTGGCTCGAGTTTGAGGTCGACAAGCGCGACCAGCTCATGGTCTCCATCGACCGTAAGCGCAAGCAGAGCGCCACGATGTTCCTGCGCGCCCTTGGCATCGCCGTCACCAACGACGAGATCATCGAGCTGCTCGGCAACTCCGATGTGATTAAGCGCACCCTGGAGCGCGACACCGCTCTCACTCGCGAGGACGCCCTCATCGAGATCTACCGTCGTCTGCGTCCGGGCGAGCCTCCCACCGTGGACGCTTCCCGCAGCCTGCTCGAGGGCCTGCTCTTTAACCCGCAGCGCTACGATCTGGCCCGCGTCGGTCGCTACAAGGTCAACAAGAAGCTCAACCTCACCACCGAGGAAGAGGTCACGGTGCTCACCGACGAGGATATCGTCGCGACGCTGCGCTACCTGCTGTCCCTCGCTGCCGGCGAGCAGGGCTTCAAGGTCGACGACATCGACCACTTCGGCAACCGCCGTATCCGTACCGTCGGCGAGCTCGTCGCCAACCAGTTCCGTATCGGCATGAGCCGTATGGAGCGCGTCGTCCGTGAGCGCATGAGCTCCCAGGACATCGACGAGATCACCCCGCAGTCGCTCATCAACATCCGCCCGATCGTGGCCTCCATCAAGGAGTTCTTCGGTTCCTCGCAGCTCTCGCAGTTCATGGACCAGGCGAACCCTCTGACCGGTCTGACCCACAAGCGCCGTCTGTCCGCACTCGGCCCTGGCGGTCTTGCCGGCCACAAGTCGGGCTCCAGCCGCCGCACCAACGTGCCGACGGCCGTCCGCGACGTTCACAACTCGCACTACAGCCGCATGTGCCCGATCGAGACCCCCGAAGGCCCCAACATCGGCCTGATCGGCTCGCTCGCCCTCTACGCCCGCGTCAACGAGTACGGCTTCATCGAGGCTCCGTTCCGTCGCGTCGAGAACGGCGTTGCCACCGACCAGATCGACTGGATGACCGCTGACGAGGAAGAGAAGCACGTCATCGCGCCGGCCAACACGCCGCTCGATCCCAAGACCAACGAGTTCATCACGACCGATGCCCAGGGCAAGATCGTCCGTCCGCACACCGTGATCGCCCGTACCCGCGACTTCGACGGCTCCTTCGGCGCTCCCGCCGACGTGCCTGTCGAGGACGTCGACTACATGGACGTTTCGCCGCGTCAGATGCTCTCCGTCGCAGCCACGCTGATTCCGTTCCTTGAGCACGACGACGCTAAGCGTACGCTCATGGGCGCTAACATGCAGCGTCAGGCCGTGCCGCTGGTTCACCCTGCCGCTCCCTATGTCGGTACCGGCATGGAGCGTCGCGCCGCCCTGGACTCTGGCGAGGTTACCCTGGCCAAGAACGCCGGCGAGGTCATCTTTGCCGACGCCTCCAAGATTATCGTCAAGCATGCCGGCGGTATGGACGAGTATCACCTGGCCAAGTACCAGCGCTCCAACCAGTCTACCTGCATCAACCACCGTCCGCTCGTGCGCGTCGGTGACACCGTTGAGCAGGGCGAGCCTCTGGCCGACGGTCCTTCGACCGATCATGGCGAGCTCGCACTGGGTCAGAACCTCACCGTGGCATACATGCCGTGGGAAGGCTTCAACTACGAGGACGGTATCGTCGTGTCCGAGCGCCTGGTGGCCGAGGACCTGCTGACGACCATCAACATCACCCGTCACGAGATCGACGCCCGCGACACCAAGCTCGGCCCCGAGGAGATCACTCGCGAGATCCCGAACCTCTCCGAGGACATGCTTGCCAACCTCGACGAGGACGGCATCATCCGCATCGGCGCCGAGGTCGGCCCTGGCGACATCCTGGTCGGCAAGGTCACGCCTAAGGGCGAGAGCGCTCTGACCGCCGAGGAGCGCCTGCTGCGCGCTATCTTCGGTGCCAAGGCCCACGACGTTCGCGACACCTCCCTTAAGATGCCTCACGGCGCTTACGGCCGCGTTATCGACGTCGTCCGCTTTAGCCGCGAGAACGGCGACGACCTGGCCCCCGGCGTCAACGAGCAGGTGCGCGTCTACGTCGCCCAGCGTCGTAAGATCCAGCAGGGCGATAAGATCGCCGGTCGCCACGGCAACAAGGGTGTTATCTGTAACGTTCTGCCGGTCGAGGACATGCCCTACATGGCTGACGGTACCCCGATCGACGTTATCCTCAACCCGCTGGGCGTTCCTTCGCGTATGAACGTCGGCCAGCTGCTCGAGTGCCACCTTGGCTGGGCTGCTGCCTGCGGTTGGGATACCGAGGATGCCGACTCCGACAAGTATGTCCCCGGTCCGTTCTTCACCGCGACGCCCGTCTTCGACGGTGCCAAGGAGGACGAGATCGCCGAGGTCATCCGTCGCGCCAACAAGAACATGCTCAACAAGGCCACCGCTGCCTTTGGCGATCACATGCGCCCCGAGTTCGTCACCCAGCTTGACGAGCGCGGCAAGACCCGCCTGTTCGACGGCCGTACCGGCGAGGAGTTCCGCGAGCCCATTACCGTGGGCACGTCCTACATCCTCAAGCTCGGCCACATGGTCGACGACAAGATCCACGCGCGTTCGACCGGCCCTTACAGCCTGGTTACCCAGCAGCCGCTGGGCGGCAAGGCTCAGTTCGGCGGCCAGCGCTTCGGCGAGATGGAAGTTTGGGCACTGTACGCATACGGTGCTTCCAACGTCCTGCAGGAGATCCTGACCGTCAAGTCCGACGATACCGTGGGCCGCGTCAAGACCTACGAGTCCATCGTCAAGGGCGAGAACGTCCCGGTTCCGGGTATTCCCGAGTCCTTTAAGGTTCTTGTCAAGGAGATCCGTTCCCTCGCGCTGGACATCGAGCCCATGCACGATGCCGACGAGGACGCCTCCGCCCCTGTGACCGCCGAGGAGACCTCTGCCCTCGATGACCTGGCCGCGCTCGCCGGCGTTGACGCCGACGTCGAGGCCCAGGATGCCGAGACCGCCGAGGCACCCGAGGCTGTCGCCGCCACGACCACTGATAAGGAGTAGTTGACTGTGGCAGATTTCGAAGCTACTGATTTTGACTCGGTAAAGATCTCCCTTGCCTCCGCCGACCAGATCCGTTCCTGGTCGCACGGTGAGGTCAAGAAGCCGGAGACCATCAATTACCGTACCCTCAAGCCCGAGAAGGACGGCCTGTTCTGCGAGAAGATCTTCGGTCCCGCCAAGGACTGGGAGTGCTCCTGCGGCAAGTACAAGGGCATCCGCTTTAAGGGCATCGTCTGCGAGCGCTGCGGCGTCGAGGTCACCTCGGCCAAGGTGCGTCGCGACCGCATGGGCCACATCGAGCTCGCCGCTCCCGTGTCCCACATCTGGTACTTCAAGAGCCCCACGAGCTTCCCGATGAGCCGTATGCTCGACATCAAGTCCAAGGACCTCGAGAAGGTTCTGTACTTTGCCAGCTACATCATCACCGAGGTCGACTACGAGGCTCGCGAGGCCGACGCTGACGACCTGCGCGAGGAGCTCGCTGCCGATTTGGAAGAGATCGATGCCGAGTGCGCCCGCCAGATTGAGTCCCTCAAGGAGCAGGGCAACCCCGAGAACTTTGACGAGTTCTCCGACGAGGAGCCGCTGACCCCCGAGGAGATCGCCTCTGGCATCGTCGACATCGAGGAAGAGTGCAAGGACGAGAAGCAGCTCCGCACCGACGCCTTCAACGCCTTCATGAAGCTCAGCGAGCGCGATCTCATCTCCGATGAGCCGCTGTTCCGTGAGATGACCCGTTACTACTCCATGTACTTCAAGGGTGGTATGGGTGCCGAGGCCGTTCGCGACCTGCTCGCTGCCATCGACCTCCCCTCCGAGGCCGAGAAGCTCAAGGCCATCATCGCCGACGAGGACTCCCAGAAGCAGAAGCGCGAGAAGGCCGTCAAGCGCCTCGAGGTCGTTGACGCCTTCCTGAAGGGCGGCAACAGCCCCGCGAACATGATCCTGGACGTCATCCCGGTCATTCCGCCCGATCTGCGCCCGATGGTCCAGCTCGACGGCGGTCGCTTCGCCGCGTCCGACCTCAACGACTTGTATCGTCGCGTGATCAACCGTAACAACCGACTCAAGCGCCTGCTCGACCTGGACGCCCCTGCGATCATCGTGAACAACGAGAAGCGCATGCTCCAGGAGTCCGTGGACGCCCTGTTCGACAACGGCCGTCGTGGTCGCCCGGTCTCTGGCCGTGGCGGTCGCCCGCTCAAGTCGCTCGCCGAGGCCCTCAAGGGCAAGCAGGGTCGTTTCCGTCAGAACCTGCTGGGCAAGCGTGTCGACTACTCCGGCCGTTCGGTAATCGTTACCGACCCCAAGCTGCTGCTGCACCAGTGCGGTCTGCCCAAGACCATGGCGCTGGAGCTCTTCAAGCCCTTCGTCATGAAGCGCCTGGTCGAGCTTGGCAAGGTCGAGAACATCAAGGGCGCCAAGCGCGCTATCGACCGCGGTGCCACCTTTGTGTGGGATATCCTCGAAGAGGTCATCGACGGCCGCGTCGTGCTGCTCAACCGTGCACCGACCCTGCACCGTCTGTCCATCCAGGCCTTTGAGCCGGTGCTGGTCGAGGGCAAGGCTATCCACCTGCATCCGCTGGTCTGCTCGCCCTTCAACGCCGACTTCGACGGCGACCAGATGTCTGTCCACGTGCCGCTGTCCAGCCAGGCTCAGGCCGAGGCCCGCGTGCTCATGCTCTCTGCGAACAACCTGCGCTCGCCGGCATCCGGCAAGCCGGTTAACATCCCTTCGCAGGACATGATCATCGGTGTGTACTACCTCACCCAGGTCCGCGAGGGTCTGCCGGGCGAGAACCACGTGTTCGCCAGCTTCGACGACGCGCTGCACGCCTATGACTGCCGTTCCGAGGTCGACATGCAGGCCAAGATCCAGGTTCGCGTGTCCGCTGCCGATGCCAACGTCATCAACGAGGACGGCACCCGTATCTTCCGCGTCAAGAACGGCAAGAACGAGTTCGTCGACTTCGACGTCACCGGCAACAAGACCGCGCGCTTCGAGACCTCTATCGGCCGCATCATCTTCAACCGCCAGTGCCTGCCCGAAGACTATGAGTTCATGAACTACAAGATGGTCAAGGGCGATGTGGCCAAGCTGGTTGCCGACTGCTGCGATCGTTACCCCGAGGCCAAGGTCGGCCCGATCCTCGACGCCATCAAGTACTCCGGCTTCCACTACGCTACCCGCGCCGGCCTCACCATCTCGGTGTGGGACGCTCTCATCCCTGCCGAGAAGCAGGAGCTGCTCGATCGCGCCCAGGCCAATGTCGACCAGATCAACGAGTACTTCGAGGAGGGCTTCATCAACGAGACGGAGCGCCACATCGAAGTCGTTAACGAGTGGACCGCTTGTACCGACAAGGTCGCAGCGCTCATGCTCGACATGTTCGACGAGGAGAACCCGCTGTACATGATGGCCGATTCCGGCGCCCGTGGTTCTAAGACCCAGCTGCGTCAGCTCGGCGGCATGCGTGGCCTGATGGCAGACATGTCCGGCGAGACGATCGACCTTCCCATTAAGGCGAACTTCCGCGA
Source organism: uncultured Collinsella sp. (assembly GCA_902474645.1). Taxonomy (GTDB): domain Bacteria; phylum Actinomycetota; class Coriobacteriia; order Coriobacteriales; family Coriobacteriaceae; genus Collinsella. The sequence continues at coordinate 2,035 of CABRWN010000056.1, read as the reverse complement.
GGGCCTGCTGCCGCTCGAGTACTTCATTTCGACCTACGGCGCCCGTAAGGGCCTGGTCGATACCGCATCCCACACCTCGGACTCCGGTTACCTGACCCGTCGTCTGGTCGACGTGGCCCAGGACGTCATTGTCCGCGAGGAGGACTGCGGTACGCACGAGGGCGTTACCTACAACCTCATCATCCCCGGCACCACCGACCTCAACACCGACCTCGTCGGCCGTTGCTTCATTGAGGACGTCGTGGCTCCCGATGGCACCGTGCTCTTTGAGCAGGACGGCTACATCGAGAAGGTCGCCGACATCCAGAAGATGGTCGATGCCGGCCTCAAGAAGGTCAAGCTTCGCGCGCTGCTCACCTGCCGCTCCAAGTACGGCGTGTGCCAGAAGTGCTACGGCTGGGATCTTTCCACCCGTCGTCCGGTCGCCATCGGTACCGCGGTCGGCATTATTGCCGCCCAGTCCATCGGCGAGCCCGGTACGCAGCTTACGATGCGTACCATTCACTCCGGCGGCGTCGCTGGCGTCGACGATATTACGCAGGGTCTGCCTACGGTCAGCCGTATGTTCGATATCGTCGGTAACGTCAACGAGAAGATTCTGGGTCGCGAGGCCGAGCTGGCTCCGTACTCCGGCCACCTCTCGATTAAGCCCGAGAAGTCCGAGTACGTGCTGACGCTCACCGACTCCGAGGATCACACCCGTGTCCTCGACGAGCGTCGCGTCCCCGCTTCGGTGCGCTTTATGCCCGAGATCGAGGACGGCTGCGAGGTTCGCGCCGGCGACCAGATCACCAAGGGCTTCGTCAACTTCCGCAACCTGCGCAAGCTGACCGACATCGAGTCGACGATGCACACCTTCGTCGAGAGCGTTAAGGACGTCTACACCAGCCAGGGCGTCGACCTGAACGACAAGCACATCGAGGTGCTCGCACGTCAGATGCTGCGTCGCGTTCAGATCACCAACCCCGGCGACTCCAAGTACCTGCTTGGTCAGTACGTCGACCGCTATGAGTTCGCCGACGAGGTCGAGCGCGTTGCCCGTCTGGGCGGTCAGGCTCCCGTGGCCGAGCCCGTCATCCTGGGTACGCTCAAGGTCGCGTCCAACATCGACTCCTGGCTGTCGAGCGCTTCGTTCATCCGCACCGCCGGCGTCCTTACCGAGGCTGCCATCGAGGGCAAGGTCGACCACCTGCTCGACCTTAAGTCCAACGTCATCGTCGGTAAGAAGATCCCGGCTGGTACTGGCCTCAAGCCGTACGCCAACGCCAAGCTGACGTATCGCACGGCCGATGGCTATGTCGACATCGACGGCCCGGCTTCGCCCAACGCCAAGTCGCTGCCCGAGTGGGCTCCTGTGGAGCTCAAGGACCTGGACGAGCAGCTCCCGCAGCAGCTCGACTGGGCCGGCTACGACGAGTTCGGTGGTGCTGACGGTTCGTTCACCCGCAACGGCCACACCATCTCCGCCGAGAAGGCTCGCCTGTACCTGTTCGATGACCTGGGCGTGTCGCAGCGCTGGACCAACAAGTTCAGCGAGGTCGGCATCGAGACGGTCGGCGACCTGGTCGGCAAGTCCGAGGAGGATCTGCTGCGCATCGATGGCATCGGTGCCAAGGCGATCGAGGAGCTCCGTGATGGCCTCGAGGCCCACGACCTGCTCTACATCCTCGAGAACAACGACGACGTTGCCGACGAGGAAGACCTCTCGCAGCTTCTGCAGATGGTCTTTAGCCCCGACGGTCCGGACGACATCCTGCTGGGCGCCTCCGCCGCGCCGACGCATCACGCCGACGCTGACGAGGAGCTCCTGGGCGCCCCGATCGACGACAAGAAGGCTCCCGCCAACGGTGCCATCAACGAGGACATGGCTTCCCTCGACGAGCTGCTCAACCAGCTCGTGGACACCGACGACGCCGAAGAGGCCAAGGACAACGACGAGGAGTAATTTCCTAGTACGTTAGCCGCCCTTCCAAAGACCCGTTTCCCAACAGGGAAGCGGGTCTTTTTTTCTCTTAAACAGTGCCCCGACGAGCGC
>CABRWN010000055.1 GCA_902474645.1 uncultured Collinsella sp. | reverse complement strand
TCAACTTCAAGGGCGCGACCAGAAGGTCAGCGCCCTTTCGTTTCACGTCACCTTGTCTCAAATGCGGCCCGCTCGCTGTCGTTGCCAAAACATCGGCGCTTCCGTTGTTGGCACTTTGGGACATTCCTTGTCATTGGTGCAAAGCAACCTGTCTCCATTGCGCTAAGCGGTGTGTGCCGTTAAGCGGAGGGCCGTATTGTTGACCCATCGTTTGGGCATACAATGGCTATTGGCTTGCTGCGGTGAAGGTCTGTCCGCCCCGCAGCGTTTTCTACGGTTAAAGGAGTATGTATGTCCGTTGAGGTCATGAGGTCTGTGATCGAGGCCGCCGAGGGCCGCGTGCCCGTCGACAGGCTGTTTACCAATGCGCAGATCGTCGACGTGTATGGCCAGCGTGTGGCGCCCGGTAGCGTTGCCGTCAAGGACGGTGTGATCGTCGGCGTGCTCTACGATGGTCGCGACGATGCCGCTGGCACCTACGAGGCAACTGAGCTCATCGACTGCCAGGGTCGCTATCTCGCTCCCGGTTTTATTGACGGGCATCTGCATATCGAGTCTTCGAACATCCGTCCCGCCGAGTATGCTCGCATGGCCGCGACGCGCGGTACCACCACCGCCATTGCCGACAGCCACGAGATTGCCAATGTTGCCGGTCTCGACGGCTTGCGCTTTATGATTGAGGATGGCCGCCGCGCACCCATCTCCATCAAGTACATGATGCCTTCGTGCGTGCCCGCGCTGCCCGATGAGCAGGCCGGTGCCGTTATTTCGGCTGCCGATATGCAGGCGTTTTTTGCCGAGCATCCGGGCGATGTCTTTGGTCTGGGCGAGATGATGAACCTGCCGGGCGTCTTTATGGCCGATCCCGAGACCTGCGCTCGTATCGACGCTGCCAACCAGACGCCGTCCAAGCAGGTTGACGGCCACGCGCCACTCGTTGCCGGTAAGGACCTCAATGCCTATGCCGCAGCGGGCATTATCGCCGACCACGAGTCGACGATTCCCGAGGAGGCGCTCGACAAGCTGTCTCGCGGCATGTACGTGATGCTGCGCGAAGGCACGTGCAGCCATGACCTGGCCAATTTGTCCCCGATGCTGCTGGAGAATCCTGCCCGCGCCCGCCGCTGCTGCTTTGCGACCGACGACCGCGCTCCCTCCGATGCTCTTTCGACCGGCATGATCGACAATGCCTGCCGCGTGGCTATCGAGGCCGGTATCGACCCCGTGGTCGCCATCTCCATGGCGTCCCTTTCTACGGCTGAGGCATTTGGCCTGGACCACGGCTGCCGCGACCCGCACGAGCTCCGCGGCGCAATCGCCCCGGGCAAGCGCGCCGACCTGCTGGTGCTCGATGACCTGACGTTTGCCAAGGCTCCGCATCGTGTTTATGCCGCCGGTGCCCTGGTGGCGCAGGGTGGCACCTTTGTGGGCGAGGTCGCACCCGAGACTGCCGAGGTCGCCTCTCTTGCCGATGAGCTGCGCGCCTCCGTTAAGCTGCCGAAGCTTTCGCTCGACGTATTCGACTATGCCTTTAAGCCGGGCGAGGCCGTGATCGACGTGGTACTGGGTAAGGCCATCACGGGTATGGCTCGCCCCGAGAACGCCGAGGGCCTGCGCCGCATTATGCTGATTGAGCGCCATGGCCGCGGCGTGTCGCTGCAGGCCGAGGGCGCCGACGGCGACGGTCCCGCTGGCCTGGGCCTGGTCGGCAAGCATATCGGTCGCGGCTGGGTGCGCGGCTTCACCATCACGGGTGGTGCCATTGCCTCCACGATTGGCCACGACTCGCACAACGTGTGCGTGGTGGGCGACAATGCGGCGGATATGATGGCTGCCGTTGAGGCCGTGGGCCAGGGCGGCCACGTGCTGGTGCGCAACGGCGAGGTCGTGGCGCGCATTCCGCTGGCGCTCGGTGGCCTTATGAGCGAAGGCACGGCCGAGGACGTTGCCGCGCAGCACGACGACTTTATGGTCAAGGCGCGCGCCATGGGTATTGAGCCGCCGCTCGACCCCATCATGGGCATCATCTTCCTGCCCCTGCCGGTCATCCCGACGCTCCGCATCCGCCCCGAGGGCATGTTCGACGTCACGACCTTCACCTACGCCGACTAGTCATCGGGGACGTTCTTAGTCATCGGGGACGTTCTTAAACGACTAGTCATCGGGGACACTCTTTGGCGGGCTGCTTGACGCCGCGACCGTAGGACCTCTGGCATGTGTGAGCTATTTGCCAGGTCCTTGTAACGTTTACGCCCGCGGAGTCTTATTTGAGCTCCCTTTGGGTACGTTGGAATCGGATACACGTTCGATTCCAACAAGCCCGAAGGGAGCTTTTCTATGTTTAAACTGATTGCATCCGATATGGACGGCACACTGCTTGACGAAAACGGCCAGGTGCCTCCCGAGACCTACGAACTGATTCTGGCGCTACGCGAGCATGGCGTGCATTTCGCCGCATCGTCAGGTCGTCGCTACGATCGCCTGTGCGAGTTCTTTGCGCCCGTTCGCGACAAGATGGACTTTGTCGCCGCTAACGGTGCCCAGGTCTTCGCCGACGGCAAGATGGTAGACCGTGAGGTGTATTCGCACCTGGCGATTCGAAGGCTCGCTCAAGCCGTCGCGACGTTTCCCAATCTGCATCTTGCGCTTTTTGACCGAACCAAGTCCTTCTTGCTCGATGACGAGTGCAAGTTCGTGCGTGAGGTCGATAAGGACCTTCCCAATGCCGAGCGTATTTGGGAGCTGCCCGATCCCAGTGTAAATATCATCAAGGCGAGTATCTTTTGCGATGACGGTGCCGTTATGGACAGCGCTTACGTACTACAGCGCGAACTCGGTCAGCTCTTTACTTTTGCGCCTTCGGGTAACTCGTGGATTGATGCCATGCAGCCCGGCGTGTCGAAGGCCTCGGGCATCGCGCAGCTTGCGGAGCATTACGACGTTGGACGCGACGAGGTCATGGCGTTTGGCGACTCGATGAACGACTACGAGATCATTCGCTTTGTCGGTACGGGCTGCGCGATGGAAAACGCGCGCCCCGCGCTCAAGGCGGTGGCCGATCGCGTGGTGGGTTGTAATCGCGACCACGCCGTCCAGCAGGAGCTCCGTCGCGTGCTGGAGAGTCTCTCCTAATCCGGCAGATGGGGACGTTCTTTTTCTGCCGGCAGTGGGGGACAGTCCTTGCAGCTTTTCCGAGGGTAGCTAATTTGGGACGGGGCTATTTTAGCTACCCTGCCGAGTTGCTGTTGCTAGGCGAGGGCGGCCATGATGGTGCGGGCGACGCCGTCGTGGTCGTTGTCGTATTCGGTAATGGCGTCGGCGGCCTCGCGATCTTCGGGCTCGGCGTTGATCATGGCCATGCCATGGCCCGCTGCCTGCAGCATGGGGATGTCGTTGATGTTGTCGCCGAACGCCCAGGCGTCGGCGAGACGCTCGCCCAGATGCTCACACAGCCACGTGAGGGCCGTTCCCTTGGTGGCGCCTTCGCCCATGACCTCGATATTCATGGCGTACGAACGCGTGACCTCAATGCCTCCGAGCGTGTCGAGCGCCGCCGTGATGGCGTCGCGATCGGCCGGGTCGTGCCAGTACATGGCGATGCGTTCGAGCGTCTCGACCTCGTCGATCTTGCTGTCGATATCCATGTCGATCGGTGTTCGTGTGCGCTTGAGCGAAGCCGCGATGTGGGGGTCGCCGCCGCAGAACTCATCCAGGCGCCCGTAAAGCGAGCGGGGGAGGAAGCACTGTCCATCCGCGAAGATATCGAAAGTCACATCGTGGCCGGCGGCAATGCGATGGATGCGGTGGGCAATGCCGCAATCGAGCGGACGGCTCAAGATGCACGTGGCGCACGAGGCGTCGGTGGGCACATCGTCGTCGAGCTGCCAGACGCTGGCGCCGTTGGCGCAGACCGCGTAGTGCACGGCGGGATGGGCGAGAATGGGCTCAAAGATGCCCGACAGCGGACGCCCCGTGCAGGGAACAAACTCGATGCCACGACGTGCGAGCTCGTCTAGCATCGCCCAGGTGGCGTCGCTCATCTGCTTATCGCTCGTCAGCAGCGTCCCATCCATATCGGAAAACACAATCATTTGATGCAGCCCTTTCTACTGGCAAAAAAGCGTGGCCAAGGGCTTGGGTCCCTGGCCACGCTCAAGATCTATAACGGTCCGCGTCCTATCGGTCGGCAAGTGGCTTGTACTCCAGCGGCTCGATAACCGGGCGGTAGGCGGGGCGGATGATGCGGTGCGCGCAGAAGAGCTCTTCCATGCGGTGCGCCGACCAGCCGGCCATGCGGGCGACGGCGAATAGCGGCGTAAAGAGCGTCTCGGGCACGCCGAGCATCTTGTAGATAAAGCCCGTGTACAGGTCGATGTTGGCGCAGATGGGCTTGGTCATGCCGTGGTCGCGCATGACCTGGGGTGCCAGGCGCTCGATGCGTTCGATGAGTGCGAACTCTTCGCCCAAGTCCTTCTTGGCTGCCAGTGAGCGCGCGTAACGGCGGCAGACCTCGGCGCGCGGGTCGCTGAGCGTATAGACGGCGTGGCCCATGCCGTAGATGAGGCCCGTGCCGTCGAAGGCCTGCTTGTCGAGGATCTTGCCCAGGTAGGCCGCGACCTCGTCCTCGTCCTCCCAGTTGGAGACATGCGCGCGGATGTCCTCGTGCATAGACACGACCTTGGCATTGGCACCGCCGTGGCGCGGGCCCTTGAGCGAGCCGATAGCCGCGGCGTAGGCGGAATACGGGTCGGTGGCCGAAGACGACAGCACGCGGCAAGCGAAGGTGGAGTTGTTGCCGCCGCCGTGCTCGGCATGCAACATGAGCATAACGTCGAGCAGCATCGCCTCATCGCGGGTGAACGCCATGCCGCCGCGCAGGACCTGTAGGATGGTCTCGGCGGTGGAGAGACCGGGCGTAGGATGCGGCACGTGAACCTCGGAGCCGCGAAGCTTGGCGACCGAGGCCATGTGTGCGAAGGCGGCGATGCGCGGGAGACGTGCGAGCATGGAAATGGCGACGTCGATTTCGTGCTCGGGCGTGATCACGTCTGGTTCGGCATCGAAGGCGTAGAGCAACAGTACGGCGCGCTGGAGTACGTTCATGATGCTCGACGACACCGTGGTCATAGGGAACTCTTTAACGTACTCGTCGCTCAGATGCCTAAAGGCGCCCAAGCGCTCGCAAAAGCCGTCGAGCTCTTCCTTGTTGGGCAGCGAACCCGTGATAAGCAGATAGGCGACTTCCTCGTAGCCGTAGCGATTCTCGGCCTGGGCGTTGTTGACCAGATCCTCGATGCTGTAGCCACGAAGCGTGAGTTTGCCCTGATCGGGCACGACCTTACCGTCGACCTTGTTGTAGCCATGCACATCCGAGATGCGAGTGAGGCCCGCGACCACGCCCGAGCCGTCGGCATTGCGCAGGCCGCGCTTGACATTGTGCTCAACAAACAGGCCTTCGTCATAAGGGTCGGTCGGCAGGCCGTGGTAGAGGCTTTCGCTCTCAGGCGAAATCTGGCGGCTTGCTTCGTAATCCAGAACCAGGCGGCTCAAGTGGTCATCGAAGCGGTAATAGATTTTCTTGGCGTCGTAGGCCATGCGCGCTCCTCTCCGGGCCGCATCGGGGTGGCTTGCATGGGCATGCGCGCGTCAGGCTATCCCCAGCGGCTTGCTCGCTACAGGCGGTACATAAAGTTGAAGACGTCCTCGCGCTGGATGGACACGTTGACGCCCGAAAGCTCGCCGGCCTCGGCCAGGGCCTTCTGCAGCTCGGCGAAGTCGAGCTTGGACTCGGCGGTATCGGCCAGCATGGTCATGGTGAAGATGTCCTCGATAATGGACTGCGTGATGTCGCGGATGTCGACGTTGGCCTCGCCCAGGACACGGGTGACGCCGGCGACGATGCCGGGGCGGTTCTTGCCAAGGACGGTGATGACGATACGGGAGGACGAGATCTCGGCCATGGGAAACCCTTTCGCGTGATTGCGGCGCGCGTGGGGCGCTCCGCTACGGTACAGTGTTCATCATTGTACCTGTCTGGCGCAAAAAAGGCGCGCTCGCTGCGGCGTTACATGCCTGCAACATGAGCGTAAGGGGGAAGGCCGTACGGGGAAGAGCCGTCTGGCGCGTGTCCGGCTCGTGTTGGGTTGATTTCCGATCTCAGCCGAACACATTGAGCGGACAGGCCGTTCCCGCAGTCAGCCGAACGCCTCCGACGGCTGATTCCGAACTGGAAGCGGAGGGCATCCCCGCCCTTCGGTAGGGGATACCGCTCCGCGGCGCATGCCGCGGGCGGCGCCCCTATCGGACCACCGTGACCTCAATCGGGATGGGCCCAGCACTGCCGCGTACTCGGTGAGCTAGAGCCAACTGTTCGTCTTCACGTCGCGTATGGCGATATTTCGGTCGTCCGGCTCGGTGATGCCGTAGCCGAACGCCTGGAGCGTCTCGATGGACTCCTGGATCCTCTGTTGGAACATGGGACCCGGATCGACCCTCGGCCCGAGGTGCCCGCGCCAAAGGCACGGCGTGGCGCGCAGCATGTTATGGATTTTGGAGATGGGCTCGATGTCGGCGTAGACGTTGAGCGTCGCCATGGCGTCCTTGTGGCCGAGGATCGATTGGAGCGCCTTGATATCGCCGCCTTGGCGGATCCGCTGCGTTGCGAACGTGTGGCGAAGGCCGTGGAACGTGATCAGCTCGTCGTTGGTGCCCATGAGGCCGTTGGTCTCCGAGAACGTCTTGAACGCCCTGCGGATATAGCTTGTCGTCGCGAAGGTCGCGCCCGGCTCCGACAGGATGTAGCAGTCCCCGATCTCGACCGCCCCGGTAAGGCCGCGCAAGCGCAGCTTTCCGCAGTCTATCTCGTGGGTCTCCTTCAGGAAGGGGGGTAGGCCGACCGGGTCGATGGGGATACCCCTGGCGTCATGGGTCTTGGTGTCCTTGATGAACGAACCCATTCCCTTCGCGTACGCCACCGAGTGTCTGATCGAGATCAGGCCCGTCTCGAAATCCACATCGCACCACCGAAGGCCGCAGACCTCGCCGATTCGCATCCCCGTGTGCAGGGCGAGTACGACCGCCCTCTAATCCTCGGCGGACCAATCGAGTCCGAACTCCTTTCGGGCATCCTCTTCGCTCATGACTTCGAGAAGGTCTCCGGGTTGGCAACGAAGGGCGAGGCATAGCTGCTCGAGTGTGTTGAAGCGAATGCCGCGAATATGCCCTTTTTTAATACGGGACAGGTTCACGGGCGTGGTTCCAATCCTTTCGGCAAGTTCGTTCGAGGAAATCTTTCGCTCGGCCATGATCTTGTCGAGGCGAACAATTACGGGCATGGCGTTTCCTTACGCAATCTCGTCGGAGTCGAGGTACAGCTCTCGGGCGTACAAGAAGAGCTGGGAAAGCATGAACAGGACGATGCCGAGAACCAGAGAGGTCCAATCGAATGATGAAGCGATCTCTTGGGCGCCGACGGCCCCCTCGCCGCCAAACATCGAAACGGAGGTTTTGAGTGAGCCGGCGTAGAGGCTGGTGGCAGCTTGAACAACGAAGAGAATGCCGAGCACCTTCAAGCATGTCGCAGACCCTTTCTTGAAGGGGTCTCCGCTCTTGATCGTCCACACGAGAACGGCGCTGAGGATGGTCGTAGCGATACCGATGACGGCAGGGGCCAATGTCGAGATCGCAAGGGCTGGATACGCGGGGGAGTCTGCAATTACAGGGTTGTCGAGCACTTCGATTGCTGGCTTTAAGGAGAACGCCACTTGTGCGATGGCGGTGGCGCAAAGGGTCGCAGAGGCTATCGCACATGCGATGCGGAAGGAATGAAGCCGGGGAGTGCGATTGTCGGAACTCATAATAACCTCCGAAGAATTTAAAAAACTCAGGTTACTTTTTAACAGTTTATGTTAAATTGACTTTGCCGGCAAGTAATCAAAGCAGCTGCAATCGTAACCCCGCGCATCGAGTTGAATCGTGTTGAAACGAGCTGGTGATACGTATGCTCAAGATCTCGAAGGCAATCTTTAGGTCGCTTCTCTCCTCCAGGTCGCTCTGTGTTGCCGTTGTTGCGTTGATGGTTCTTTGTGCTTTGCCCGTCTTCAGGAGCGCGGCTGGCATCGACGGACGGGTTGAATACCTCGAGTCGGGAATAACCCGTGTTGAGCAGGAATTGTCAGCATCCTATGCGGATGCGCTTGTGAATGCGGGGGAGGAGGGCGTCTATACCTCTTCATCAAGCATGCCCGCGCTTCTGTACCCTCTTGCCGCGGGGCGTCTTGTCTTGGCGCCGCTCTCTCCTCTGCTTCCGTTTCTGCAGGTATCGGATGGAGCGTACTCCTTTTATGACGGATCGAAGGAGTACTTGCTATGGGCCGCAACGGCCGTTGCCGTCTCGTTCCTTGCCGCGCGTCTTAACAAACGTGAAAAACTCATCATCCAGGCACCGATGGGTGAGCTGGGCAGGCTTGTTGCATCGAGCGTATGGGCGAGTGTTTTTGCGATGCTTGCCGTCTTCGCCGTCAATCTTCCAGGGATAATCGCCGCACTTGTGAAGAATGGCCCGGGCTCGCCGTTCTATCCGATAGGCTACGTTCAATATGCGACTCCGGTTATCAAACCGGCTTGGCTGGTGTTCGCACAGACGGCCATCTTGCAATTCTTGGTGGCGGCGTTCATCTCGCTCGTCGTTCACCTTGCCGTGAAGATTGCCAATAACCCTACGCTTGGAATCGTGTTCGTATGTGCCCTGATGGGGGCGACGATGGTTCCCGGGTATTACGGAAGATCCATCGCTTTACGTGAGTTCGCCCTGTTGAATCCCCTTACGTATGCGAACACTGAGTTGACCGTCGGCGCCTATAGCCCGTACCCGACAACGCAGATAGTGAATCTGCCTGGACTTTGCTTCGAGCGTGGCGCGATTACCCTCGTATGCGCAATCGGGATCGAGGTGCTGGCAATTAGCCTGCTTTGCGTTGCTGGAAAGAGCGGCTGCGCGCGCCCGATGTCCCCGATTTGTCTTGAGAGAGGTTCCTTCACCGCATCGAGAACGACAGCCCGTTCGAGCGCTTGTGCCTCCGCCGTTGCATACGTAAGAACGATGGGGAAGCTGCTCCTGCATTCTCCTGCCCTCGCCGTATGCGCGATTGCAATGTCGACGGCGATGCTGGCCCCGGCTCTGGTCGAGGTGTTTCCTGACGCTGGTGACGTTTCCGCTGTTCGGTATAGGGATGGGGAGCTCCGTTCAATAGATCGGTATCTAGAGCAGGACGCTGCGAATATGGACGTCGAGGGCAAGGCGGCCCTGGAAGGCATGCGAGATGCTCTTTCGGGTTTCGTGTACGCGCCCACGCCTGCGGAGGGGTTTCGAAGCCTTGCGACGTACGAGCGCGCTCGAGGCGAGCTGGGCGCGGCAGATGCGACCCTCCTGCAATCGATCGGAATCGAGCCGGAGACTCCTTCTCGTGCGGAGGCGCGCGCCCTTCTGCTCGAGTCGATCGCGAGCTTGCCGGACCCCAAGGTTTACGAGTTAAGTACGAAGATGCCCCCATTAATCCTCCTTTCCTATCTCCAGGCAGCGCTTCCTTCCTTGTTTTGGCTGTTGCCCGTGGTTGTCACATCGCTTGCGTGCACCTACCTGCGGTGCCGTTCCCTTCTGGTTTTCCAAGTCCCCGCAACAGCGCATGTGCGTTTTCTGACGGCTGTTGCGCTGTCTCTCCTGCTTGGCTTGGCGCTGCTTTTGGTGTCGATGGTTCCCGCTGCGGTTGTGTCCTTGATTAAGAACGGTGCGGGTGGATCGGAGTATCCCGTCGCTCTCATTCGGGCGGGAGCTTCGACAACGTCCATGGTGGGGGAGGCGGTGTTGTGCAGTATTCCGTTGCTGGTCATGGCATACGGCGTGATTTCCGTCGTCGCTGCGTTGACAGCAGCGATTAGCCGCAACCCCGTTGTCACCGGAGTGGTTTGCGCGGTTCTCCTGGTGTTGGGTTCGTTGAGCGCTCATGTTGAAAGCGCGGGCATGGGCGTCGCGCTGCTGGCTCCATTCGCCTCGTTTGATCCCGCTTCCCAGGTGGGGACGATTGGGTTCCTTGGGCGAGGGACGAACGCGATGCCTTTTGGAGAGGTCGTCGGCGCATCGGGCGCTCTGCTGGTGGTTTTGGGCGCCGTATCTCCGTTGATGGTGCGCCTGAGTGTTCCAAAGATCGAAAGGGGATGATCTCGATGATTGGCCTTCAAACGCTGACGATCTCTTATGGAAAGAAGGTGCTCGTAGATTCGGTGGACGCTGAGTTTGCCCCGGGTACGGTCTACGGTCTCGTCGCTCCGAACGGGCATGGAAAGACGACGTTGCTGCGTGCGATGGCAGGTTTGCCGGGTCCTCGCGTGGACGGGAGCATCGTTCTGGATGAGGTGCAGGGTACGGGTGCGAGAGAGGTCCGTTCTATGATCTTCTATGCACCTGGTGAGGGGACGCTGCTGTATCCCGGATTGCGTGCGGAAGATCACCTCAAGATGGTTTGCGATATGTGGCCGCATGCTCGCGATATCGAAGAGATAGTGGAACAAACGCAGATAGGCGAGTTCGCGAAGATGAGGATCCGCACTCTGAGCCAGGGCATGAAGCAGCAGCTTACCCTGGCGATTGCGTATGCGACGGGCGCGCGGTACCTTCTATTAGATGAGCCCATGAACGCGCTCGACCCCAGCAGGGTGGACTTGCATTCCGAGATTCTCAGGAAGCTGGCCGATTCTGGTACGTGCATCATCATGTCATCCCACATCTTGGATTCGGTCGATAGGCTGTGCGATGAGATTCTGTTTTTGAAGGATGGGAGGCTCATTAGAAGCATTCCGCAAGATGATGCTGCGCCGAAGTCTCCTGGATCCCATTTCGCAAAGCCTGCCGGACGCGCCGAGGGTGCGCTAAGCACGTATCGGCGACTCTACGAAAAGGGCGGGTAGAAATGCAAGTTAAAAATCTATGTGGCCAATGTGATACCGTTGAACCCGCATATCGATACCGCTCAGCCATTCGCCTCGCCCCCGTCGC
>CABRWN010000054.1 GCA_902474645.1 uncultured Collinsella sp. | reverse complement strand
CGAGGCATTTGTCCCCAAGGGCGGCCCCGATGGCGGCGACGGCGGTCGTGGCGGCAATGTCGTCATCCAGGCCGATGCTCAGCTGTCTTCGCTGATCGATTACCGCTTTAAGCATCACTTCCGCGCCGAGCGCGGCACGCACGGGCAGGGTGCCCGTCGTAACGGTAAGAGCGGCGAGGACCTGATTCTCAAGGTCCCCATGGGTACCGTGGTGCGCGAGCTCGATCCCGAGGCGCAGACCCCGATGTTCGAGATTGCCGATTTGGTGCACGATGGCGAGCGCGTTGTCGTGGCCCCTGGCGGTGCCGGTGGCCTGGGCAACACACACTTTGTGACGTCGGTGCGCCGCGCGCCCGCGTTTGCTCAGCTGGGCGAACCGGCCGAGGAGCACTGGATCGAGCTTGAGATGAAGCTTATGGCCGATGCCGCGCTCGTGGGCTTTCCCTCGGTAGGTAAGTCATCGCTCATTGCACGCATGAGTGCCGCCCGCCCCAAGATCGCTGACTACCCGTTTACTACGCTCGTGCCGAACCTCGGCATGGTGCGTGCCGGCGAATATTCTTACGTCGTTGCCGACGTCCCCGGCCTCATCGAGGGCGCGAGTGAGGGCCGTGGCCTGGGTCACCAGTTCCTGCGCCACATTGAGCGTACGGCCCTGATCATGCATGTCGTCGACATGACGGGCGGTTTTGAGGATCGCGATCCGGTCGAGGACTATCGCATCATCAACCGCGAGCTCGAGCAGTATGGCGCCGAGCTTTCGGAGCGTCCGCAGATTGTCGTTGCCAACAAGTGCGACGCGCCGGGCACGGCCGACAAGATTGCCGACCTCAAGCGCGCAGCGCTCGACGATGGCCATATGTTCTTTGCCGTGTCTGCCGTGACGGGCGCCGGCCTCAACACGCTGATGCTTGCCGTCGGTGAGCAGGTGGCTAAGCTGCGCGCCGAGCTGGCGGTCTCGGATGAGCCGGTCGACCTGCGCGACGAGGAGTGGGAGCGCCGCCGTCTGCAGCGCGAGAAGCGGTTCCGCATTGTTCAAGAAGAGCCTCATGCCTTCCGTGTGGTTGGTCGTGCGATTGAGCGCATGGTCATCCAGACCGACTGGGAAAACGAGGAAGCTGTCATCTACCTGCAGCATAAGTTTGCGCGCATGGGTGTCGACGACGCGCTCGAGAAGGCCGGTTGCCGTGCGGGCGACGAGGTTCGCATTTGCCAGCGCGCCTTTGACTTTGAGGGCGCCGAGGACTTCTCGGAATACGAGGACGATCTCGAGGATGCTGGCGAGGACGTTGCCGTTGAAGCCATTGACGTGGCCGATCCTGCGGATGAGGACGTCGAGGTTGTCGATGCGGCGGATGCCGAGGACGATGCTGAGACCTCGGAGGGCGAGTAAGCCATGTCGCTGCGCGGTGGAATCGGTCTGCCCGAGCTTCCTCTAGAGGACGGGCAGGAGTTTAGGCTTGGCATTATGGGTGGCACCTTTGATCCCATCCATTACGGGCACCTGGTGACCGCCGAGCAGGCGCGCGAGTCCCTCGACTTGGATGCTGTGCTCTTTATGCCGGCGGGCACGCCTGCCTTTAAGCTTGACGAGCCGGTGACGCCTGCTGAGGACCGTTATGCCATGACGGTCCTCGCCACCGCCGCGAACCCGGCCTTCTTGGCGAGCCGGTTCGAGATCGACCGTCCGGGCGTAACCTATACGGCCGATACGCTTCATGCCCTTCGCGACTTTTACCCGACGCAGGTAAAGCTCTACTTTATTACGGGCGCCGACGCGATTATCGATATCGTGACCTGGCATGATGCCGAACGAATCGCTGAGCTTGCCACCTTTATTGCGGCGACGCGACCGGGCTTTGATATCGATACGGCGCGTGCCCGAATCAAAGAGTCGGGGCTGCCGTTCGACGTGCGCTATATTCAGATTCCGGCGCTGGCGATCAGCTCGACGAACATTCGTAAGCGAGTTGCCCGCGGCATGAGCGTGCGCTATCTTACGAGCGAGTCCGTGCTCGGCTACATTCGCAAACGCAGGCTATATGCCGATTTGGGCCAAGAAGATTTTGAGTGATGGGGGTCTACGTTGTCGGTAGAGGATCAGTTTGAGGGCGATGAGCGCGCGCTGCTCAAGCGCATTCAAGAGCTGCTCGATGTTCGCATGAAGGATAAGCGCAAGCGCTATGTGCATTCGCTGGGTGTTGCCGAGACCGCACTTCATCTGGCCGAGGTCTACGGCGTTGACCGCTTTGATGCCGCCGCCGCCGGCCTGATCCACGACTGGGACAAGGTGCTCTCCGACGACGAGCTGGTCACGCGCGCTCTGCATTACGGCATTAAGATTGCCGGCTCTCCGTCTGCCGCGACGCCGCTTTTACATGGCCCGGTTGCCGCCTATGAGCTTCCGCAGCTATTTCCCGAGCTATCGCCGGCGGTCTTTCAGGCTGTCGACCGTCACACCGTGGGCGCCTGCGACATGACGCCGCTCGATATGGTGGTTTTTGTGGCCGATGCCATCGAGCCCAACCGTCATGGTGATTATGCCCACGCGCTGCGCAAGATGGTGGGGGAGTCGACGCTTGACGAGTTGTTCTTCTCCTGTTTTGCGCAGGGTCTGGTCTACGTTATCCAGTCCGGGCGCTATCTTTATCCCACGGCTATTACGATTTACAACCATTACGCCCAGCTGCGCTAGCTCGGGTGCGTCTAGAAAGAGGTATTCCATGGCCGACGAGACCATGACCGACGAGCAGATTCTTGAAGGTGTGGAGCACAAGAGCTTCGTTGCCACGTCCGACCGCACCGCTGCCTCGCTGTCCGCGAGCGGTGTCGCCGCCGAGGATGTCGCCCGCGCCGCCGCGCAGGCCGCCTACGACAAGAAGGGCGAGGACGTTCAGGTGCTCGACCTGACCGAGCTCTCCGACGTGTGCGACTACTTTGTGCTCGCTACCGGTACCAATAACCGTCAAGTCGATTCTATCGTCGACGAGATCGAGGAGAAGGTTTCCGAGGCTTGCGGTGAGCACCCGTTCTCCATCGAGGGCCGCGAGCAGAAGACCTGGATGCTCATGGACTACGGCTCGGTCGTCGTCCACGTCTTCACCCCCGAGGCACGTGACTTCTACCGTCTCGAGAAGCTCTGGGGCGACGCCCCCCAGCTCCCCCTCAACCTCCTCTAGTAGCTCATTTGAGACGGGGTTTAGCTACCCTCACGTATATCGCCGGGCAGTTGCGGTTTTCCGCACCTGCCCGGCTTTCTTTTTGCCCAAAGGCGGTTAATCGTTGAAGCGGGATTGGCGGCCGAAGGATAGGGCGGTGTCGCCGAATTTGTCTCGGACGGCGTCGATAGCGACGGAGAGGTCGCGGCGGTCGCTGGATTGGGCTCCGCGGTCATCGATCTCACAGAACAGGTCGGTCTGGATGCCGCCTTGGTGATCGAAGTCGCTCATGCCGATGCCCGCTAAGCGAACATGCATGCCTTCCTGCCAGATGTTGTCGAGCAGCTCGAGCGCTACGGCAACAAAGATATTCTCGTCATCGGTGGGGTGTGGAAGCCGCCGCTGCGCCGAGCGTCCGCTGCCATACGAGTATTTGAGCTTGAGCGTCACCGTGGCGCCCGTCAGTCCCTGACGGCGCAGGCGGCGTCCAACCGACTCGCCCAACAGCGCAATCGCCGCTTTGATGTCCCCGCGCTCAGTCAAATCTTTAGCAAAGGTGCGTTCATTGCTGACCGACTTGACCTCGCGCTCTTCATCGAGACTCGTGACTTCGGAGATTTCGAGTCCCAGCGCACGCTGACGCATGCGCTCGCCGTTGACGCCAAAAATAGAGGCCAAGGTGGATTCCGGTGCACGTGATAGCTCGCCGAGGGTGTAGATGCGCATGCGGCGCAGTCGCTCCTCGGCCGAGCGCCCGATGCCGCTCATGGCAGATACCGGCAACGCGGCCAAAAAGCGCTGCTCGGTTCCGGGGCGCACAATCGTCAATCCAAACGGCTTGTCACGCTCGCTTGCGATCTTTGCGACCGTCTTGTTGCAGCCCACGCCAATGGAACAGGTCACTCCCAGCCCTGCCACGCGGTCGCTTATACGCCGCGCAACCAGCAACGGGTCTTCGGGCGCAAAGCGACCCGGTGTGATATCGATAAAGGCTTCGTCGATGGATACGCGCTCCACGCGCGGGGTCTCGTCGGCGAGAATCGCCATGACTTCCGCGCTCACCTCGCGGTAGCGATCAAAGTGCCCGTGCGTCCAAATGGCTTGCGGGCACAAGCGCCGTGCCTCGGCCGAGGGCATGGCGGAGTGCACGCCAAAGCGACGTGCCTCATATGAACACGTGGACACGACGCCACGCGAATCGGCGTCTCCGCCCACGATGAGCGGTTTTCCGCGCCATTCGGGATGGTCGAGCATCTCCACGCTCGCAAAAAACGCATCGAGGTCCATGAGGCCCACCGCCGGACCCGTCCAGGGAGGCGGCGTGACGCCCATGGCATCCTCATAACCGTATGTATGTTCGCGTCTTTCCATGTCATGAGTATACCGCGCAGCTCATGTGGGGTGCGTGTATGTGCTTGCAAATCCCGAATTCTTGTCTAAGATATGGATTTGCCCTCGACTACACCGAAGAAGTTGGTCTCACGGACTTCACCTGCCCGCGTCGATGGCGTATTATGTTCAACTGTTTGTTTGTAGTTGCAGCCTAAAGCTGCTTGGTTGGAGGAGTTTCCTTTGGCAGTCAAGATTCGCCTTGCTCGTCACGGCGCTAAGAAGCGTCCGTACTACCGTGTCGTCGTCGCCGATTCCCGCGCCCCGCGTGACGGTCGTATCATCGAGGAGGTTGGCCGCTACAACCCGATGACCGCCCCCAAGACCATCAACCTCGACCTCGAGAAGATCGCCGACTGGCAGTCCAAGGGCGCTCAGCTCACCGACGCCGTCGCCGCTCTGGTCAAGGCCGCCAACGAGGGCGAGAAGACCGAGACCGTCGTCAAGAAGTCCAAGAAGCAGCTCGCCAAAGAGGCCGAGGCCGCTAAGGCTGCCGCTGAGGCCGCTGAGGGCGCCGAGGAGTAAATCGTGCCTGAGGTTGACGCTGCACAGCTCGAGGGTGAGGCAATGCTCTCAGATCGCATCGCCGATCTCGTCGAATATCTCGTTGTTCAGATCGTCGACGACCCGGATTCCGTGAGCCTTGAGGTCATCGATGGTGACGACGCCTCTACGATTGAGGTTTCGGTCGCCGAGGATGACGTCGCTAAGGTCATCGGCCGTCGTGGCCGTACCATCAAGGCCATTCGCACGCTCGCCCGTGCACTGGCCGCTCGCCTCGACACTGCTGTCGAGGTAGAGGTTCTGGGCTAGGACCTTGAGGTCCCAGTACAAAAACATCGCCCGTGTGGTCAAGCCGCACGGAAGGAAGGGGGAGGTCCTCGCGCAGCCGCTGCGGGGGCTTCCTTCTGTATTAGAGCCGGGTATGCGCGTCGCCCTGACGCCGCCGGCGCTCAAGCGCGACCGCTTTTGCACGGTCGTGTCCGTCACCGATACGGGCGATGGCGATCTGGTCTCGTTTGAGGGCATTGACGACTTGACGTCCGCCGAGGGCATCACGGGATGCTACGTGCTGGCAAATCGTGACGATTTTGAGCTCGATTCGCTCGACGCTGCCTATACCGACCTGATGGGTCGCGAGGTGGTCGACGAGCGCTTCGGTTTACTCGGCACGATCGTCGAGATCATGTCGACGCCCGCTAACGATGTTTGGGTTGTTGAGGGCGATCGGTACGGCGAGGTACTGATTCCCGTGATCGAGCAGGTCGTGCTCGATCTTCCCGACACAGGAACAATTTCCGTCCACATTATGGACGGCCTGATCGATATGGACAAGTAGGGAGGACAACATGCTGATCGAGACCCTTTCGGTCTTTCCCGAGATGTTTGAGCCCGTCATGTCCACATCGATCTTGGGCCGCGCCCGCAAGGCCGGCCTTTTTGATTTTAAGGCGTATAACCTGCGCGACTGGACGCACGACCGCCATCGTACCGTCGATGACGAGCCGTACGGCGGCGGGCAGGGCATGCTCATGAAGGTCGAGCCTATTGCCGAGGCCATCGAGGCCATCAGCTCCGAGGGTCCCAAGCCCACCGTAGTGTTCTTCACCCCCTGTGGCGAGCCCTTTACGCAGCATGTGGCCGAGCGCCTGCTCAAAAGTGAGCGCCTGCTGTTTGTGTGCAGCCGCTACGAGGGCGTCGACGAGCGTGCGTATGCGTATGCCGATGAGCGTCTGTCGATCGGCGACTACGTGCTTACGGGTGGCGAACTTCCCGCTATGGTCGTTGCCGATGCCGTCGTACGCCTGATTCCCGGCGCCCTGGGCGACGAGATGAGCAATGTGGACGAGTCGTTCTCGACTGCCGAGGACGGAGGCCTGCTCGAGTACGCGCAGTACACCCGTCCCGCCGAGTTCAACGGCGAGGGCGTGCCGCCGGTGCTCGTGAGTGGCGATCACGCCAAGGTCGATGCCTGGCGTCGCAAGAACGCCATCGAGCGCACCTGCCGCTGGCGTCCCGATCTGATCGAGACGGCGCGCCTTACGCCCCAGGAGCGTGCGTACGCGCAGGAGATTTTGGACGCTTCGTATTCGCAGAGCGAGGAGTGAGAATGGTTCCATCGCAGCATTCCGCGTTGAGGGGCGCTTTTGAGTGGATCGCGGTCATCGCGATCGCATTGGTCGCCACCTTCTTGATTCGCTCGTTTGTGGTCGAGCCCTTTGTGGTGCCCACCGGCTCCATGGAGTCCACGATCGAGATTGGCGACCAGATCCTGGCACAAAAGGTGAGCCTCGAGCTCGGTCAGCCCGTCAAGCAGGGCGATATCGTGGTGTTTCACAACCCCGATGGCACCTCCGAGCATGATGTTCTTGTCAAGCGTGTTATTGCCACGGCCGGCCAGACGGTCGACCTGCAGGATGGCAAGGTGGTCGTTGACGGCCAAGCGCTCGACGAGGACTATACGACGGGCATGAGCTGGCCACTTTCGGTCCAAGCGCCCGGTGCTCAGGTAAGCTATCCCTACACCGTCCCCGACGGGTGTGTGTGGGTGATGGGCGACAACCGAGAGAACTCAGCCGACTCCCGCTATTTTGGGCCGGTCGACCGCTCCGATTTAATGGCCGTGGCACTCGTTCGCTACTGGCCGCTCAACCGCATCGGTGCTATCGACTAAAAACCGCTATAGTACAGTACCTAACCGTGTAATCGTTTCGACGAGGGGATATTAGAGGCATGAACGCTTCATCGCTTTCCTTCCAAGACATCATCCTGCGCCTCCAGCAGTACTGGGGCGAGCAGGGCTGCGTCATTATGCAGCCCTATGACTCCGAGGTCGGTGCCGGTACCTTCCATACCGCGACCACGCTGCGCTCGCTCGGTCCCGCCGAGTGGCGCACCTGCTATGCGCAGCCCTGCCGCCGTCCCGCCGACGGCCGCTACGGCGAGAACCCCAACCGCATGCAGCACTACTATCAGTTCCAGGTGCTCATCAAGCCCTCGCCGGTCAACGCCCAGGAGCTTTACCTGGGGTCTCTTGCCGCTATCGGTCTGGACCCCAACGACCATGACGTCCGCTTTGTCGAGGACGACTGGGAGAGCCCGACCCTTGGCGCCTGGGGCCTTGGCTGGGAGGTCTGGCTCAACGGCATGGAGGTCACGCAGTTTACGTACTTCCAGCAGGTAGGCGGCATCGAGGTCGACCCCGTGCCCGTCGAGATCACCTATGGTCTGGAACGCATCGCCATGTACGTCCAGGGCGTCAACTCCGTCTACGACCTGGTGTGGAGCTATCTGCCCGACGGAACGCCCATGACCTATGGCGACGTGTTCCTCGAGAACGAGCGCGAGTTCAGTGCCTATAACTTTGAGGTCGCCAACGTCGAGATGATGCGTCAGAAGTTTGACGACTACGAGGCCGAGTGCCATTCCTGTCTGGAGCGCAAGCTGCCGCTGCCTGCTTACGACTGCGTCATGAAGTGCAGCCACGCTTTCAACCTGCTCGATGCCCGCGGCGCCCTGTCCGCGGTCGAGCGTGCCAACTACATCCTGCGCGTCCGCGCCGTCGCCAAGGCGTGCTGCGAGGCCTACATGGCCGAGGTCGCCGGAGTCAACGAGAATGCCGACCAGGAAGGCGAGGTGGCGTAAGCCATGGCAGACGCTAAGGATTTCCTGTTTGAGATCGGTACGGAGGAAATGCCCTCCGCGCCGCTGAACAATGCCGTCAAGCAGCTTGGCACCATGATCGCCAAGGGTCTCGATGAGGCCGGTCTGGCCCACGGCGAGGTCCGCGTGATCTCGAGCCCGCGTCGTCTGGCTGCACTCGTGGCCGACGTCGCCACCGCGACCGATGAGGTCCATGAGGTCAAGCGTGGCCCCGCGGCCAACATTGCCTTCGACGCTGACGGTAACGCCACAAAGGCCGCCCAGGGCTTTGCCCGCAAGTGCGGTGTGGCTGCCGAGGACCTGGTCCGTCGCGAGGACACTGACGGTCGCGAGTATGTGTTCGCCGAGAAGAACATTCCCTCCGCACCGGCTACGCCGATTCTGACCGCTCTGTGCGAGAAGACCATCGCCGGCCTGCAGTGGCCCAACTACCGCAGCCAGCGCTGGGGTCACGAGCATGCGACCTTTGTTCGTCCGGTCCGCTGGATCTGCTGCCTTTTGGGCGAGGATGTTGTGCCCGTGTCGTTTGCCGACGTGACGAGCGGCAACACCACGCGCGGTCATCGCGTCCTGGGCCCCGGTGACCATGTGGTCGCCAGCCCTGCCGTCTACGAGCAGGTGCTCGAGGACGCCGGTGTGCTTTCTGCCGAGCGTCGTCGTGAGGCCATCCTCGCCGGCATCGCCGAGGTCGAGGCTGCCCGTCCCGGCTGCCATGTCGATACGCCTAAGAAGGTCTTTGAGGAGGTCATCAACCTCTGCGAGTGGCCGACGGTGCTCGTCGGTACCTTCGATGAGGAGTTCCTCAAGGTCCCGCACGAGATTATCTGCGAGTCCATGCTCACCAACCAGCGCTACTTCCCGATCTATGACGGCGAGGGCAAGCTCACGCGTGAATTCGTGGTCGTTTCCAACAGCAAGCCCGAGAATGCCGAGCGCGTGATCGACGGCAACGAGCGCGTCGTTCGCGCCCGTCTGGACGACGCTAAGTTCTTCTACGAGGAGGACCTGAAGATCTCCCTCGACGAGTTCCGTGAGCGTCTGGCCAAGGTTGCCTTCCAGGAGAAGCTCGGTAGCGTGCTCGCCAAGTCCGAGCGCATCGAGCAGCTCGCGCTCGCTATCGCCCGCGAGGCTCACCTGGGCGCCCATCTTGCCGCCGACGCTGCTCGCGCCGCGCACCTGTGCAAGGCCGACCTGGTGTCTAACGCCGTCGTCGAGTTCACGAGCCAGCAGGGCGTGATGGGCGGTTACTACGCCACCGCGATGGGGGAGAACGACGAGGTCGCTCATGCTATTCGCGATCACTATCGTCCCCGCTTTGCCGGTGACGAGCTTCCTGAGGGCATTGCCGGATGCATCGTGGCCGTGTCCGACAAGCTCGATACCATCGCCGGTATCTTTGCCATCGGCGAGCCCCCGACCGGCTCCTCCGACCCCTACGCGCTGCGTCGTGCCGCTATCGGCATCATCAACATCCTGCGCGATCGTCTGCCGATTGACCCCACGTCGCTCATCGACTTCGCTCTCGAGCTCTATAGCGAGCAGGGCATTGAGTTCGACGCCGCCGAGGTCGCCCAGCAGGTCCGTGACTTCTTCCACGGCCGTCTGGTGAGCATGGCCCGCGACGAGAAGATTCCGGCCGATACCGTCGCCGCCGTCTCCGCGGTGCACATCATCGCCCCGTCCGTCTTCTTCGCCCGCTGCGCCGCCCTCGACGAGGCTCGCAAGAACGACGCTGAGACGTTCGACAACCTGGCTACCGCCTATGCCCGCGCCGCGCACATCTCCAAGCCCGAGCTGGGTGCGGAGTACGACCGCAGCCTGATGGGCGAGGTCGAGCTCGCGCTCGCCGACGCCTCCGAGGCTGCTCAGACCGCTGTTGATGCCGCCCTTGCTGCCGAGGATTACCCGGCCGCATTTGCCGCCCTTGCAGCTCTGCGTGCCCCCATCGACCGCTTCTTCGACGAGGTTATGGTCATGGACAAGGACGAGCAGCTCCGCGATAATCGCCTTAAGCTGCTCAACCGCTTCGAGGCTGTTTTCTCCGGCATCGCCAACATCGGTGAGCTTGCCCGCAAAAAGTAAGCCAGCCTGCGCGGAAGCGCAAAAGGAGCCGCGCATCGATTGCCCGGTCACCGCTTGTCCCACCGTTATCGTTATCTCCGACTCGCTCGGCGATACCGCTTGTGAGGTGGTGCTTGCGGCGTCCGGGCAATTTGATGAAGGGGCTTTTCGTCTCTTGCGCCTGCCCAAGGTGAACTCTGTGGAGCAGGTCAAGTCATTTGTGGGGCCGCGCGTCGATGCCGACCATCGCGATATCGCCGTGTTCCACACCATTGTCAACCCGGCCCTTCGTGCTCGTGTGCTCGACTACTTGGGCATGCTGCACATTCGCTCGGTCGACCTGATCGGTCCGACGCTCGCCGTGCTGTCGTCGCTCATCGGTGTGCCGCCCAAGGGCGTTGCGGGCGTGATTCACAGGACCGATGACCGCTATTTCCATCGTATCGAGGCTATGGAGTATTTCGTTGAGCACGATGACGGGCGCGGTTGCGACGATCTGTCGGGTGCCGATATCGTGCTGCTGGGCGTATCGCGCACGTCCAAGACGCCGTTGTCGATGTATTTGGCCTATCAAGGTTACAAGGTTGCCAATGTTCCGTTGGCCCATGGCATGGAGCCGCCCAAGTCGATTTACGAGGTTGACCCGATGCGCCTGTTTGGCCTGATTTCGACCGTCGACGTTATTTCCGAGATTCGCGATAGCCGCTTGGGCGATGACTACGCCCGTGCCGTTGCCGGCTCTTATGCCGAGCCCGAGAGTGTGCGCAGCGAGCTTGAGGAAGCCCGTGCCCTCATGAAGCGGCTAGGCTGCTTTGTGGTGCGTACCGACGGCAAGGCCATCGAGGAGAGCGCCTCCGAGATCATCAGCCACTTGGAGGAAATCCAAGAAGCCCGTGCCCGCCGCGCCGCCCGTCGAGCCCAACAAAAGTAGCTAATTTGGGACGGGGCTTTTTTAGCTACCCCGGCTGAGGTCGCG
>CABRWN010000053.1 GCA_902474645.1 uncultured Collinsella sp. | reverse complement strand
GCCGCAGGACTCGCCATGCTCGTGGATGTGCTCGTGATCATGTCCATGGCAGTCGCAGGTGGCCTCGCCGTTCTGTGCGAGCGTGCCTGCAATGAGGGCCTCGACGCAGGCATCGCAGCTGCCCTGGGCGCCCGCATAGACCGTGATGCCGGCTTGGGCAAGCGCGTTGATAGCGCCGCCGCCGATACCGCCGCAAATGAGCGTGTCAACGCCTCCGTTGGCAAGCAGGCCCGCCAGGGCGCCGTGACCGGTGCCGCCGGTGCCCACGACCTGTTCGTTGAGCACCTTGCCGTCCTGAATGTCGTAGATCTTGAACTGCTCGCTGCGGCCAAAGTGCATAAAGATGTTGCCGTTGTCATACGTGGTTGCCACCCTCATGGTGCCGATCTCCTTTGCTGGCCATGCGGCCGTCGTCGTGGTAATGGGGGAGTACGCGATGCTGCCGCCTTCGATGACGATTGCCCGTCCGTTGACCAGCGCGTTTGCCACCTTGCGATGCGCGCGGCTGCTAATTGCCGCCACCGTGGCGCGCGCGATACCCATCTGCTGTGCGACGGCCTCCTGATTGAGGCCTTCCAAGTCGCACAGGCGCAGCACTTCGAGCTCGTCGACTGTCATATCGATGGCATCGCCGCTCGCCAGGCCATCGGGGGTAAAACCGCGATATTCGGGGATGATCCCGACGCGGCGCAGTTTCTCGCGTCTTCCTGCCATGTGCACTCCTTATCTGACATATGTCAACAATAGAATAGCGAACGTTCGGATTTGCGCAATGAATTTCTGGCATATGTCAGAAAATGAGGGCTTATGTTTGGGCTGTGGGGCCGCGTGCGCCTGGGCTACAATGAATCTCGCTTGTAGGCGACTGACAGGAGGGTCAATGAGCAAAGCTGATCAACAGTTTGTAACCATGTGCCGCGATATCTTGGACCATGGCACCACCACCGAGGGCCAAAAGGTCCGCCCGGTGTGGGAGGACGGCACCCCTGCCTATACCATTAAAAACTTTGGTGTCACGGCGCGCTATGACCTGCGTGAGGAGTTCCCCGCGCTTACCCTGCGTCGCACGGCGCTTAAGTCTGCCATGGACGAGATCCTGTGGATCTATCAAAAGAAGTCCAATAACGTGCATGATCTCAACAGTCATATCTGGGATGAGTGGGCCGATGAGACCGGTTCCATCGGTAAAGCCTACGGCTATCAGATTGGTCAGAAGAGCCATTACGCCGAGGGCGACTTCGACCAGATGGACCGTGTGCTGTACGACCTTAAGCACACGCCGTATAGTCGCCGCATTATGACCAATACGTACGTGTTTAGCGATCTGTCCGAGATGCACCTTTATCCGTGCGCCTATAGCGTG
Organism: uncultured Collinsella sp.; assembly: GCA_902474645.1. Classification (GTDB taxonomy): domain Bacteria; phylum Actinomycetota; class Coriobacteriia; order Coriobacteriales; family Coriobacteriaceae; genus Collinsella. The sequence goes on along the minus strand of CABRWN010000053.1, from coordinate 10,316 downwards.
ACCTATAACGTGACGCAGCGTCCTCAGGACGACAAGCCGACGCTCAACATGATTCTCAACCAGCGCAGCCAGGATATTTTGGCCGCGAACAACTGGAACGTGTGCCAGTACGCCATTTTGCTGATGATGGTCGCGCAGTCGGTCGATATGATTCCCGGTGAGCTGCTGCACGTGATCGCCGACGCCCATATCTATGATCGTCATGTCGATATCGCCCGCGAGCTTATCGAGCGTCCGCAGTTTGCGGCACCCAAGGTAACGCTCAACCCCGACGTGCATGACTTCTATGCGTTTACGACCGACGACCTCATCGTCGAGGGCTACGAGCACGGCCCGCAGGTCAAGAACATTCCCATTGCGGTGTAGGTGGCGCTCATGACGCGTAAGCTTTCTGCCATCGTCGCCGTGTGCGACGACTGGGGTATTGGCTGCGAGGGCGATATGGTCGTGTCCAATCGCGCCGACATGCGCCATTTTGTGGCGTGCACCAAGGGTTGCCCGGTTATTATGGGGCGCAAGACCCTACTGAGTTTTCCCGGCGGGCGTCCGCTCAAGAATCGTCGTAATATTGTGCTCACGCGCGACGAGGATTTTGCGCCCGAGGGCGTCGACGTGGTGCATAGCATCGACGAGGCGCTCGCCGCGGTTGCCGACGAGCCCGTTGCGTGGGTTATCGGTGGCGGCGAAGTGTATCGGCAGTTTTTGCCGTATTGCGTCGAGGCCGAGGTTACGCACAACCATTGCACCCATGCCGTGGACACGTACTTTCCCGACTTGGACGTCGATCCCGCGTGGGAGGTTGCGCGGGCCAGCGAATCGGCGGTTGTCGCTGCCGGTGAGGGCGATGAGGGCCTCAAATATGAGTTCGTGACGTATCGTCGCGTTGATGTGTAAACCCGATTATCCCTTCGGTATTATCGGGTTGGAATGAGTGGCGGGGCAGCGCATGGCGTTGCCCCGATATTTGTATAGGTGCTGCAAAGAAAGGTGCGGGCTGGCTGCTATGACTGATGCCGTTGAGGTTCTGCGAAATGATTCGCTCGAGGACGAGCGGCTCGATGCCTACGTGCGATTGACGGAGCGCGAGCTGCGCTGCGTGCTGGAGCCGCAAAAGGGCATCTTTATCGCCGAGAGTGCCAAGGTTATCGAGCGCGCGGTGCGTGCCGGATACCAGCCGGTGAGCTTTCTTTTGGGTGAACGCTGGCTCGACCAGATGATGCCGTTGTTCGAGCGCCTGGTTGTGCGCGAGGGCGCGGGTCCGGTTCCTGTGTTCGTGGCCTCCATGGAGCTCATGGAGCAGTTGACGGGCTTTAACGTGACGCGCGGCGCGCTGGCGGCGTTCCGTCGCCCGCGTCAGATTCCGGTTGATGAGTTCTTGGGCGGCGTCGTCGAGGCGGCGGGAGATCGTCCGGTGCGCGTGTGCGTGCTTGAGGGTATTGTCGATCACACCAATGTTGGCGCGATTTTCCGCTCGGCTGCCGCATTGAACGTTGACGGTATTTTGGTCAGCCCGACGTGCTGCGACCCGTTGTACCGTCGCTCGGCCCGCGTGAGCATGGGCACCGTGTTTCAGGTTCCGTGGACGCGTATTGGCAGTGAGGCGCGCGTATGGCCGCATGATGGGCTGGCGGCGCTGCACGATGCCGGCTTTTCGTGTGCCGCCATGGCGTTGACGGATGATTCGGTGTCGTTGGACGATCCCGTGCTGCAGGAGATTGACCGTCTGGCGATCTTTATGGGTACCGAGGGTGCCGGCCTGGGAGCCAAGACCATTGAGGGCTGCGACCGAGCCGTGCGCATTCCGATGGCGCACGGGGTCGATTCGCTCAACGTGGCCGCGGCGAGCGCCGTCGCCTTTTGGCAGCTGTGCCCGCACGTGAGCAATGAGTATCACTACCAGCCGGGTTTGTATCACTAGGCAGTTATTCCGCACCGCGCTCTAATTCGGGGTGTTTCGGTCGCCGCCAGTCGGTGCTAAGCTGGTATTGGCTTTGGTCTTAAATTGCCGTTTTGTTGTTTAACATACGTTGGCGGGGAGGGCGTGTGGCTAAGAAATCTACGGCTATCGATGTAACGCAGGGTGTCATTTGGCAACAGCTGCTGTCGCTGTGCGTTCCCATCTTTTTTAGTTCGTTTTTTCAGCAGGCCTACACGCTTATCGGTACCTATATTGTCGGTCAGTTTGGCGGCAAGCTCGCGCTGGGCGGCATTCAGGCCACGATGGTCCTCACCGAGCTCTGCATTGGCTTTTGCGTTGGCGTTGGCGCTGGTTGTGCCGTTATCACGGGTCAGTTTTTTGGCCAGCACGATGACGAGCGTCTGAGCCGTTCGGTCCATACAGCCATGACGCTCGCGCTGGTGGGCGGTATCGTTTTCTCGATTCTTGGCATAGTGTTCGTTGAGCCCATGCTGGTGCTTATGAACACGCCGCATGAACTATTGGCCGAGGGCGTGGCCTATGCTCGCTGTTATTTTGCCGCGATGGTTGCGGCACTGCTGCTTAATATGGGAACCGCACTGCTGCGTGCCGTGGGCGACACGCGCGGCCCCGCCGTGATCATTGCCTCTGGCTGCCTGGTTAACGTGGTGCTGGATATCATCTTTGTCGCTGTGTTGCATATGGAGGCGTTGGGCTGCGGCATCGCAGTGGCGCTGACCATTTGCTCCAATGCAACGATGATCGTGTTTCGCATGATGCGCGCTCCGGGTGCATGGCGTCTTTCGGTGTCTAAGCTCGGCATCGATCGCGGTATTTGCAAGAGTATGATCTCGTGTGGTCTGCCACTCGGTTTTCAATCGGCTGCCTATTCGATCTCGAACGTGTTGATCCAGGTGTCGGTTAATTCGTTTGGCGCCGATGTCACGACTGCTTGGGGTCTATCTGGGCGCCTGGATGGCATTATCTGGATGGTGACCGAGGCGCTCGGCGTATCGATCACTACGTTCTCGGCGCAGAACTTTGGCGCGCGCAATTACGAGCGCATGCGCAAGGGCTACCATACGTCGCTCGTGCTGTCGTTTATGCTCATTGGTGGCCTGTCTGCCGTGCTGCTGGTGTTCTCGGGTCCGTTGTCGCGTCTGTTTGTCGACGATGCTTCGATTTCGGCGTACACCACGACGATTCTTCATTTCATCGCGCCGTTCTACGCGATCTTCTCGATTATCGAGAACGCGTCGGGCTCCATTCGCGGCGCCGGCGTGAGTCTGCAGCCTATGATGCTCACCATCTTTGGCACCGTTGTCTTGAGGGTGATCTGGGTGTTTGCGATCATGCCCTTCGATCCGTCGCTCGAGCATCTACTACTGGTCTACCCCGTAACCTGGCTCATTACGGCCACGATGTTCACCATCTACCACCACAGCGGCAACTGGCTAGGCCGCGCCACCGCTTAGTCATTGGGGACGTTCTTAAACGACTAGTTCTTGGGGACGTTCTTAAATGACTAGTCGTTTGGGACACTCTTTGCGACACGATTTTCGGGTTTTCATCCAGTTTGTCATGTATGCCCTTGTAAACTGTCAAAACGGGCTCAGCAAATTAGATCGTCCGCGCCTATCAGATGTTGCCCGGTGGGTTTTTGATGGGAGGGCGATATGCCAAGAACGGGTCGAGTCGTTTCGTTAACGGGCTATAACCATATTATCGCGCGTGGAAATGGCGGCATTTGCATCTTTGAAGACGATGAAGATCGATATCGGATGCTCACTTTGTTCGAGGGCAAGCTTGTCGGTAATGGCATTGGCGTTACGGCATGGTGCCTCATGTCGAATCACTTTCATCTCATGGTTGATGACCCTCATGGGAGAATTTCATCATGCATGAGCGGCATCCTTACCTCGTATGCTAAGTATTTCAATCGCAAAACTGACCGTGTTGGTCATTTGTTTCAGGATCGATTTAAGAACATTCCAGTTGAGAATGATATTCAGGCAATTGCGCTCGCTGACTACATCCATATGAACCCAGTTAAGGCGGGTGTTTCCGCTGTCGATACATATCGCTGGTCTAGCTATCGAGCATATGCGTATGGTTATGACGGATTTGGGTTTTGCGATCCAGGTATAGTGCTGGACCTCGTGGGCGGTTCGCTGGAATATCGGCATTATCTTGATGATAGGCTTGAGAACGCGCCTTATGATGCCGAGCCTCATCCTCGTGTTCTCGACGACAAAGTACTCGAAACCGCAAAACAGATTGCAGCTCCTGTCTCTCTTTCGGATATCAAGGCGATGACTCCAACCGAGCGTAGACCTGTTCTTTGCAAAATGCGCAAATCGGGTCTCACGGTCAATCAAATTGTGAGAGCTGTTGGCCTTGGTCGGGCAACGATCGCAAATGGCACGAGCGGTTGGCGTGATATGTAGGTCGTGGCTTGTTGCTCTTCATCAATAAGACTGTCCCCAATGACTAGTCGTTTAAGAACGTCCCCAATGACTAGTATTCGATGCCTTGACGGGCTAGGAGCCTTCGTCGGAGTAGTGTTTGACGGAGCGCATTTCGGTGACTAGGTCCGCGAGGTCGGCCAACGACAGCAGCCCGCGGCCGGTGAGCACGAGCTCCGTGGTGGCGGGCTTTATCGCAATCAGCGCTTCTATATCCTCGCGCGTCACGAAGCCGCGGCGCATGGCCTCGCCGAGTTCGTCCAAAATCAGAACGTCGACCTGTGAGATCTGCTCGCGTGCGAGCTCCATGATCTGTGCGGCGCAAGCCTCGGGCGTGTCGCGGTCGGCTTGTACGATGCGCAGGCCCAAACGGGGCGCTGCATCATGCTCGGCGCAGTGCAGCTTCTTGGCAAACTGCAGCATGAGTACGTCGAGCCCATAACCTGTGGCGCGCATCGCCAATCCCAGCGCAGCCGTCGTCTTGCCCTTGCCGTCGCCCGTATAAATCTGAACCTTGCCGACTTCCAGTGATGCCATCTCTGTCCTTTCCTGCCCGGCGTCGGTTTATCGTCGCTCGGGTTGGGTATTCTAGAAACCATTATCAACCCCAGTAGATGGAGTTCAAGCAGATGGAGATGGATGACAACAAGCGTAGACGGAATATGATCCTCTACGTGCTCATCGCCTTCGTCGTCTACCTCGTGCTCTCGACCGTTCTGTTCCCCAACATCGGTCACACGCAGCAGATTACGAAGACCGATTACTCGACGTTTGTCAAAGCGCTCGATAAGAAGAGTGTCGACAAGGTCGAGTACAACACGGACGATTACACGATTTATTACACCAAGAAGGGCGAGGACGAGAACATCGCCTACAAGACGACCGGTGTGCCGAATGACGCGGGCTTTACCGATCGCGTGCTTGAATCTGGCGCTTCGCTGGAGTCGGTCGTTCCCGATAAGAGCTCGGGTTTGATGACCTACTACCTGCTCACGCTCATTCTTCCTATGGCGATTTTCTTCCTCATCGGTTGGTGGCTCAACCGCCGCATGAAGAAGGCTATGGGCGATGACGGCCCGTCGATGAACTTTGGCGGCGGCGGTTTTGGCGGCGGCGGACTGGGTAAGTCCGGCGCGCGCGTGATCGCCTCCAAGGACGTGGGCGTGACCTTTAAGGACGTCGCCGGCCAGGAAGAGGCCAAGGAGTCTCTCAAGGAGGTCGTCGACTTTCTGGAGAAGCCGCAGCGCTACGAGGAGATCGGCGCCAAGCTGCCGCGCGGTGCTCTCCTTGTTGGCCCTCCGGGTACCGGTAAGACCCTGCTTGCCAAGGCTGTTGCCGGCGAGGCCGGTGTTCCGTTCTTTAGCATTTCGGGCTCTGAGTTCGTTGAGATGTTTGTTGGTCGCGGCGCTGCAAAGGTTCGTGACCTGTTTAAGCAGGCCAAGGAAAAGGCCCCGTGTATCGTCTTTATCGATGAGATCGATACCATCGGTAAGAAGCGCGACGGCGGCGGCTTTAGCGGCAACGACGAGCGCGAGCAGACGCTCAATCAGTTGCTGACCGAGATGGATGGCTTCGATAACCACAAGGGTATCGTTGTCCTTGCCGCAACCAACCGCCCCGACAGTCTCGATCCCGCTCTACTGCGCCCCGGTCGTTTTGACCGCCGCATCCCCGTTGAGCTGCCCGATCTGACCGGCCGCAAGAACATCCTCGAGCTGCATGCCAAGAGCGTGAAGACCGAGCCGCCGATCGACCTGACCGCGATTGCCCGCTCCACGCCCGGTGCCTCGGGCGCCGACCTGGCCAATATCATCAACGAGGGCGCCCTGCGCGCCGTTCGCGAGGGTCGCAAGCGTGCAACCCAGGACGACTTCGAGGAGTCGGTGGAGGTCGTCATTGCCGGCCAACAGCGTAAGTCCACGGTGCTTTCCGACCACGAGAAGCAGGTCGTTTCCTACCACGAGATCGGCCATGCCATCGTCGCTGCCCGCCAAAAGGGTTCCGCGCCGGTTACCAAGATCACCATCGTGCCGCGCACGAGCGGTGCTCTTGGCTATACCATGCAGGTCGAGGAGGACGAGCGCTTCCTGACGACACGCCAGGAGGTCTTGGACAAGCTCGCCGTCTACTGCGGCGGCCGTGCGGCCGAGGAACTCATCTTTGGCGAGATGACGACCGGCGCCGCCAACGATATCGAGCAGGCCACCAAGCTCGCCCGTAATATGGTGACGCGCTTTGGTATGTCCGATGAGTTTGGCATGATGGCGCTCGGTACCGTTCAGAATGCGTACCTCAACCAGGACACGTCGCTCACCTGCGCCCCCGGTACGGCCGAACGTGTGGACGCGATTGTCGCCAAGCTGATCGAGGATGCGCACGACCGCGCTCTGCAGATTCTGAAGGAGAACAAGTTTAAACTCCATGAGCTGGCTCGTTATCTGTACAAGAAGGAGACCATCACGGGCGAGGAGTTTATGAATCTCCTCACGCGCGAGAATCCGCTGATGCCGAAGCAGCAGTAATACCAGTTGCGCAGTGTCAATCGCCCCATTTGAGTGTTCATCTCAAATGGGGCGATTTGCGTGGGGAGAGTTGTATATGAAGATCGTGGTAAGTGCCTGCTTGATGGGCGAGAGCTGCAAGTATAACGGGCTCGACAATTACCTTCGCGAACTGGTCGAGGCCTGCGAGCGTACGGGGACCGAGGTCCTCTTGGTGTGTCCTGAGGTCTTTGGGGGTCTGCCCACGCCGCGCAAGCCGTCCGAGATTGTGAACGGCGAGGTTCGTACCTGCGAGGGCATCTCGGTTGATCGCGAATTTCGCCTGGGTGCCCAACGTGCGCTCGATATGTGCGAGCAAGCGCGTGGCCCGTCCGAGATTACTGCGTGCGTCTTGCAGGATCGCAGTCCGTCGTGTGGCGTGGGCCATATCTACGACGGAACCTTCAGCGGTATGCTCACTGCGGGCAACGGTGTTTTCGTCGACCTGCTGCTGCGTCACGGGTACCGTGTGATCCCCGCAAGCGAATTTGACCCCAGCATGTTGGAGCAATAAAAAACCACCACAAAGGTGCCTGTCCCCTTTGTGGTGGTTTTGGGTTAGAGCTAGAGGGTGTGGCCGTAGGCGTTGGCAGCCTTGATGGCGGCGGCGAATTTTTCGTCGGTGAAGGGCTCTGGGTTTCCCTGCTTCCACTCGTTGGTGGCGTGCGCGTATTCGCACAGGGCCGGGATATCTGCCTCGGTAAGGCCAACCTGCTCAAGCGTTACGGGCAGCCCCATCTGCTTGTTAAAGGCGGCGTAGCGCTTAAGGTTCTCGGTGTCTCCCGTATAGGCGAACAGCACGAGCACGCCCAGGCTCACGACCTCGCCGTGCAGGTAGGTGCCTTCACGCGGAATGCTGCAGGTGGCGTTGTAGAACGCGTGCGCCACACTCGAGTTGTAGTAGTAATCGTTCTGGTTGGTCAGGTTCGAGACATAGCCCGTGTTGACCACGATGTCGAGCGCGATCTGCTTGACAGCCTCGCTCGACAGGTCCTGGCGCACGTCCTCAAGACCCTGGACGCCATAGGTAAACAGCGGCTCGGAGCAGGTGTGGGCGAGTGCCAGGCCAAGGCCTGCCGTGTGCTCCAAATTGCCGGCGCTCGTGGCGTACTCGACCTCGGGCTGCTTAGACAGGGCATCGCCCACGCCGGCCCAGAAGTACTCTGCCGGTGCCTCGGCGATAATCTTGGGGTTGATGAAGATGTGCGCCGGTCGGTTGGGGTACGAATAGCCCTCGAGCGAGCCGTCGTCGTTGTACACGACGGCAATGGCGGTCGCGGCGGAGCAGTTGGAACAGATCGTCGGGACCGTAAAGACGATCTTCTTGAGCTCGATAGCTGCGGTCTTCACGGTGTCGAGTGCCTTGCCGCCGCCGCATGCGATAAGCACGTCAGCTTCCTGGCAGGCGGGGGAGTTTACGACCTTGGCGATATTGGCGCGTGTGCTGTTGGTGCCGTAGACGCGCGTCTCCAGAATCTCGACGTCGGTACCTGCCAGCGCAGCTTCGATACCGGGAAGTGCTGCGGCCAGTGCCCGTTTGCCACCGATGATCGCGACCTTTGTCGCGCCGTACTCCGCCAGTGCGGCGGGCAGCTCGTCAAAGCAATCCTCGCCAACGGTGTAGTCGCTCATTCCAATCGTGCGCATAGCAACCTTCTTTCGTTCGATAGAGTGCTTTCAGGTATTTTGCTCCTAGAGAAGGGCTGTAATAGCGAGAAATTTCGAACGTATAAAACCAGTGTTGAGGGTTTTTCGCCGGCGCGGAACGTGCTAGCATACTCCGCATAAGCGTTGATGGGGACGAGTAGTCGGCCGTCCGCATGTTACAGAGAGCGGGGAGCGCTGAGATCCCGTGCATGCGACCGATGAAAATCACCCCGGAGCTGCGGTCCCAACGGACGTGCCGCGCAGGTTCGTCTTAGTAGACATCGCCGAGATGGTCGTCGATACAGGCCAGCCGAGTAACGGATGCGAGCGCGCGAATACGCGGGCGAGGGCATCTAAGCTGGGTGGTTAAGCGAAGAGCTTTTGCGGGCGTGCAGCCCGTTTTTGCGGCGCTTCGTCCCAGCTTGTAGGGACGGGCGCTTTTTTGGTGCCCAGAGGGCGTGCGCGCCCATGACATGAAAGGGGTACCGTGGCAAACGAGTACAAGCAGACGATGAATCTGCCCAAAACCGGATTTCCCATGCGTGCCGGTCTTTCCAAGTCCGAGCCCAAGCGACTCAAGGACTGGCAGGACAACAAGGTCTACGAGCAAGTTCTAAAGAAGAACGAGGGTCACAAGAAGTTCGTGTTGCACGACGGCCCTCCGTACGCCAACGGCCCGATCCACATCGGCCACGCCATGAACAAGATCTCCAAGGACATGATCAACCGCTACTGGATGATGCAGGGCTATGAGGTTCCCTATGTCCCCGGTTGGGACTGCCACGGCCAGCCGATCGAGCACAAGGTCGAGGAGAAGCTCGGCACCGAGAAGTTCAACCAGACCCCCACGGCCAAGATTCGTGAGCTCTGCAACGAGTTCGCTGTCGAGAACATCGAGCTGCAGAAGGCCGGCTTCCGTCGTCTGGGCGTGCTCGGCGATTGGGACAACCCCTATCTGACGCTCTATCACCAGCATGACGCCGCCGACATCGAGGTTTTCAAGGCCATGTTCGACAAGGGCATGATCTATCGCGGTCACAAGCCCGTCCACTGGTGCAAGCACTGCCACACCGCGCTGGCCGAGGCAGAGATCGAGTACTCCGATGAGACGAGCCCGTCCATCTTCGTTCGCTTTGAGATGACCTCCAAGCCCGCCGGCCTCGAGAACTTCGACGGCCCGGTCGACTTTATCATCTGGACGACCACCCCGTGGACCATCCCCTCCGACCAGGCCGTTTCCCTCAAGCCCGGCGCCGCCTATGTCGCCGTTGAGCACGATGGTCGTGCCGAGGTCATGCTCGAGGACCTGGCTCCCAAGTGCTGCGATGAGTTTGGCTGGGAGTACACCCCGGTCATGGTCGACGGCAAGCCCTACGTGGTTCCCGCCGAGACCTTCCACCACATCCACTACAAGCAGCCGATCTTTGACGGTGTTGAGGGCGTGGCACTACTTGCCGATTACGTCGGTGTCGATGACGGTACCGGTATCGTCCACAACTCGCCCGGCCACGGCGGCGACGCCTACTTCGCCTGCCTCAAGGAGGGCATCACCGACATTTGCATGCCGGTCGATGACGACGGCAAGTTCTACACCGGCGAGGAATTTGGCACCGGTGGCCCCTTCAGCGGCATGGATACTGATGAGGCCAATCCGCACATCATTGAGTTCCTGCGCGAGCGCGGCACCCTGGTTCTCGAGAAGAAGATCACGCACAGCTATCCGCACTGCTGGCGCTGCAAGCACCC
>CABRWN010000052.1 GCA_902474645.1 uncultured Collinsella sp. | reverse complement strand
CCACTTAATGTGGCCTCCGTCGTGAGCAGGACTGTAGAGCAGGAAACCTAAGCCGGTGTCCCCACTCTCCCGGGGCCGAACGCCCTAGTTGTTGAGCATGCGGTCGAAGCTTCCCGAGTCGCCATCCCGATAGTCTGCGGTCATCAGGATCTCCTGCGGAATGCGCCCGCCCTCGCGCAGCACGTTGCGGAACTGCACGCGCGTGACCATGGGCAGATCCTTGATCGTCGCTGCCAGGTTCTGCGGCACGCCCTGGTTGGCAGCCGCGGGCTCGCACTCGCCGCCGGCCTTCACGCGACGCTTATGCTCGGCGAGCATGGCGCGGTACATGCCGGCATGCAGGCGAATCTCAACCACATTGGCATTGCGAGTCTGCTCGACAATGCGCGCGCCCTCGCGATCGATATCGCCTACGTAGTAGACGTAGTTAAAGCGATAGCCAATCTCGGCCAGATAATCGTCCAGGGCATGCGAGACGCTCGCCTTGCATCCCCCGCCAAAAATCACGCCGCCCACCTTGATGCCAAAGAGCTTGGCGTGCTTGCGGCCACGCAGCAGCTTGACGATCTCGTCGTAGGTGTCCAGGTTCTCGACCATAATGAACGGCTTGTCGGCACCCAGCGTAAAGAAGCCCGTAAAGTGCACGGGGCGATTGGGGGCGACCTTGATCGCCTGCATGCTGATGCCCTTTTCGGTCATACGTCTGATCAGGCGCTCACCGTGCTTGCCGTCAAAAGCCTTCTCGTCGTTAAAGATCTGGTAGGCACGCTGGCGGCGCGAGGCAACCGGCGTATCGGCACCTCGGTTCTGCTCGATCCAAGCCTGGATGATTGCGACTTCCTCGGCAATCTTGCGGTTGGACATCTCGTTGTGCTGAGTGCGCTGCGGAGCCTTTTTGCCGTCCTTGCCCTCGACCTTTACGATCTGTGTCTGCTGCTCCTTGATCTTAGAGAGCGTCGTAGGCGTAGGGACAACTTTGAGCAGCTGTCTGCCTAAAACGCGGGCAAGGGCAAACGCCGAGACCTCGCCGTGGACTGCCGACTTGGGCTGCTGGGCAGCAGTATCTGCTGCGGCAGACTCCGGCTTCTTCTGAGACTTGCGCTTAGAATCGCCTTGGGAATTGCGCTCGCGCTTCGGCATAGGCGCCTGCTTCTGCGGACGATTGGACTTGCTCTCCTTCGCCGGCTGGCGCTTAGGCTGCCCCGAAGAAACCTCGACCTTCGCATCCTCGTCCTGCGGCGTGGTCTTCTCGGCCGCAGTCTCGGCATGGGAACTGCGGCCCCCACGATGGCGACGGCGGCGAGGCTTGCTCGACGTGCCCTGCTCCGCCTGCTCATCAGTAGGCTGCTGGCCCTTGGCCTCGGCATCAACCTCAAGCTGCGGCTCAGCAGGCTTCTGTTCGCGAGCCGCCGGCTCAACGGCCTTCTCGGCCTTCTCGTCCTGAGTGGTCGAAGCTGGCTCGCTCTTCTCCTGATGCCTTACGGGATACACGCGCCCCGCAAAACCACGTCCGGGACGGCACGAACCCGGAGCCTTCTTGGCAGACTCCTCAACATCGTCTGCAACCTCAGAAGACTCTTCAACCTCTCGCGCGGCATCCTGCTGTGCAGCCTTAAAGTGAGCACCGCGACGGCGCTTGGGCTCTTGGGCCTCCACGGGCTTTTGCTCCTTCGTGGGCTTCTGCGACTCGGCAGCAACCTCGGTCTCAACAGCCTCGGCATCCGTCTCACCCTTTTGAGCAACGGCGCGACGGAAGCGCTCCTGCTGGGCGCGGCGCTGCGCATCGCGCTTGCCACCTCCGCCAAAACCGCCGCGTCCTGCCTTGGCCGTAAAGGCACGCACGACGTTCTCATCGAGCAACTCATCGGTATCGACATGCTCACGCGGAGCAGTTTCTTCCACAGCAGGCACGTCGGCGGAATCCTCGACGACAAAATCCTCGACGGACTCGGCAGGCTGCTCCTGGGCATCGCGGATCTCGGCATTGATGGTATAGAACGCCGGGCGCCCGTTAATGCCGCTACCCTCGATCTTGGTCACGATATTTGCCGCGATAAGCTCATCGCGCATCGCCTTGGTGTCACATTCCTTATCGACGGAGCGGAAAATCTGCGCCAGCGCACTCGACTTAATCTTGAGCGCCTTGCGGCAGAGCAGGTCGTAGGCAACCAGCTTGGCACGCTCGGCAGAAAGCGACGTCTGGCTGCTCAGACGCTCAGCCAGGGCATCGACATTATTTTGGTTATCGGAATATACCGTCTTGGCCACGGGGCCCCTTTCATATGCACACATATACGTCTATATGGTACAACGCGCGCCCTTATCCACGCAAAACATCTGCGAGAACACTCGAGCGTCACCCGCTTTTGCATGAAAAAAGACCGAGCCCGCGAAGTCGCGGATCCGGTCTTTCCGAGTCATATAGATGTGACGTTCAACTCGTCAGGTCGACTAAGCCTTGGCGGCCTCGGCGTCGACAGGAGCCTCGGCAGCAGCAGCGCGGCCATACTCGGCCTTGCCCATCTCGGACCACTCGGGCTCCTCGTCGGGCATGGAACCGGCCTCCTTGCCGAAGAACTCCTTGAGGCAGTTAACGGCAACGATGAGGCCCAGGACCATCAGCAGGACGGCGAAGACAAGCTGCAGGCCCTTGGTGGCGGCGACGGAGACGGCGGCCGTGGTGGCGGTAGCCGGGATGGTGCCGAAGAAGCCGTAAGCCTGGACAGCGGTCATGCAGCCCATGGCGCTCTGGACCAGCGAGGTGAAGGTGCAGCAGAGCAGGAAGGCGACGGGCACGTAGAGCATCCAGCCCTTGCGGCCGGTGCACTTGCAGAACACGGCGAGGGTGATCATGGTCATGCCGCCGAGCAGCTGGTTGGAAGCACCAAAGAGCGGCCAGATGTTGGCATAGCCACCAAAAGCGAGGGCGAGACCAGGAAGCAGGGTAACGACCGTGGCGAACCAGGGGTTGCCGAGGACCTTCATGTAGCCGGCCTTGGACTCGATGGCCAGGGCATCGTTGGTCTGGGCAAAGAACTCGGAGAACGAGGTGCGGGCGATGCGGGCGACGGCGTCGAGCGAGGTCAGGGCCAAAGCAGAGACGTTCATGGTCATAAAGACGGTAGCGAGCGTGCCGTCAACACCGAAGGCCTGCATACCGCGGGAGATGCCAGCGGCGAAGATCTGGAACGGGGTGGAAGCGACACCGGCGTTGAGGGCGCCGGTACCGGCGGTGTTCATGTCGGAGAACATGATGCCAGCGACGATGATGGCAAGGATGCCGACGAAGGACTCGACGATCATGGCGCCATAACCGACCTTGACGGCGTCCTGCTCCTTCTCGACCTGCTTGGAAGAGGTGCCGGAAGAAACGAGGCTGTGGAAACCGGAGAGAGCGCCGCAAGCGACGGAGACGAACAGGACCGGGAACATCATGCCGGAGGCAGTGGAGAAGCCGGTGAAGACCGGAGCGGTCATCGTAGCCTGACCGTTGACGCCCAGGACGACGATGCCGAGGACAGCGCAGACGATCATGACGATCATCATGATGGAAGTGAGGTAGTCACGCGGGGTCTTGAGCATCTGGATGGGCATAGCGCCAGCGAAGACCAGGTAGACCATAACGACGGCGAACCACTGGAACTTATCCAGGTAGACCGGGAACTGCATACCGACGGCGAACATGAGAACCATGAGGACCACGCCGGTGACGAACTCGGCAGCGCCGGTGAGGTTGAACTTCTTCTGGGCCCAACCAAAGGCGATAGCGACGAAGGTGAACAGGATGGAGATGGTACCAGCGCAGCCGGCGGCATAGGACTTGGTGAAGTCGATGGCACCGGTAGCAGCACCAGAAGCGTCAACGGCCGGGGTGAACATGAACGTCTTGCAGACCATGTCGGTGAAAGCGGCGATGACGATGATGCAGAACAGCCAGCAGAACAGCAGGAACAGGCGACGGCCGGTCTTGCCGATGTACTTCTCGATGAGCTGAGCGAGCGACTTGCCGTTGTTCTTCATCGAAGCGTACAGGGCACCAAAGTCGTGGACGGCACCAAAGAAGATGCCGCCGACGAGGACCCAGAGCACGACGGGCAGCCAGCCAAAGGCCATGGCGACGATCGTACCCGTGACAGGGCCAGCACCGCAGATCGAGCTGAACTGGTGCGAGAACGCGGTGAAGGCGGAGACGGGCGAGAAGCTCTTGCCGTCCTTCATGCGCTTGGCCGGCGTGAGGGCCTCTTTGTCAACGCCCCACTTGTTGGCCAGCCATCGGCCATAGCCCAGATAGCCGCAGGCGAGCACCGCCGCGGCCACAACCATGAGCAAAACTCCGTTCATTACATTTCCTCCTCTAAAAAGAATTTCCTAGACATAAAAAATGAGGGCCGTCGGTTGCGCTCGACGGCCCTCATCTTCATCAGCCGCCCGTTATCGTACGGGCCAGCTGTATGTGCTAACCCGCATCAGATAATTACTACGCTGATAATGTTTAGCTGATGCGTGAACATGTCTAAGAAATCCTCTTCAATCATGATGTGAACGATCCGTGCGTGTTCACATCCCCCAGTGGTTGAAAAGGAGTATGAAACTTTAGTTACCTAAAGTCAACGCAAGTTTGTAATGAATTTTCAACTTTTTTTGAATTTCTCGGTATAAAACGCCATTGACCTCGGACTTTACCCCACGACAGTTTTTGCATGAGAGTTGCCCCTGAGAGCCGCGGGAGCCGGGCGGCGCATATGAACTTTATCGCGAGTTCCGCACGCAAAGAAGGCCACTTAATGTGGCCTTCGTCTTGCGCAGGACTGTAGAGCAGGAAACCTTATATCCGGCCCCTCCGTCCGGGGACCGCGCCGTACCAGCTACAGCGTCATGTTTGGATCGGCGTCGACGTCGAACGGCGAGATTTCACCTCGGTCGAATTTACGGCGAGCGACCTCCGCGATCATGGCTGCGTTATCGGTACAGGCAGACAAGGGCGGCACCGTTACGCGAATCCCCTGACGCCCAAGCTTCTTGATCATCATCTCGCGCAGATGCGGGTTGGCCGAGACGCCGCCACCGATGCAGTATTCCTTGCATCCGGTAGCGTGCAATGCGTTCTTGGCCTTCTTGTACTGCACGTCAAAGACAGCTGCCTCAAACGAAGCCGCCAGGTCGGGCAGGTGAATCGTTCGGCCGGCTTTGGTCTCCTGTTCAATGTAGAGCGTCACAGCGGTTTTAAGGCCCGAAAGCGAGAAGCGATAGTCTCCTCTGCTGTTAAGCGCACGGGGGAAATCGATCGCCTTGGGGTTGCCCGTCTCGGCCAGCTTGGAGATGATGGGGCCACCGGGATAGCCCAGACCCAACGCCTTGGCTACCTTGTCGAAGGCCTCGCCCACAGCGTCGTCGAGCGTCTCACCGAGCACCTCGTAGTCGCCCCACGCCTTCACGTGCACGAGCATGGTGTGCCCACCCGAGACAAGCGTGAAGATAAACGGCGGTTTGAGGTCGGGTTGCGCCAGCAGGTTGGCAAACAGATGACCCTCAAGATGATTGACGCACACGAGCGGCTTGCCGGCAGCGTAGGCAAAGCCCTTGGCAAAGGCGACGCCAACCACGAGCGCGCCCACCAGGCCCGGACCCTGTGTCACGCCCACGGCGGCAAGCTCGCTGGGGGCAATGGCTCCATCCTCAAGACCAAGCGATGCTGCGGCATCCTCGAGCGCCGCATCCACGACACTCACAATCACCTCGACGTGTTTGCGCGAGGCGATCTCGGGCACCACGCCGCCAAAGCGGGCGTGAAAATCAATCTGCGTCGACACCTGGTTGGCCAGCATATTGCCATCCGCATCGATAATCGCCACGGCCGTCTCGTCGCAGGAGCTCTCGATAGCGAGCACTAGGCGGCGGCGCTCAATTTCGGCACGCTCCCCCTCGGAGCGCCCAGGCGCAGGCAGCGGCCACACGCGCTGCTCTGCCGCCGTCGGCTCGGGCGAAGCATTGTCGACCGGAAGCACGAGGGGCAGCGGAGCCGTCATGACGATGGCATCCTTGCCGGCACCATAGTAGCCGCGGCGCCGTCCTGCCTCGGTAAAGCCCAGAGCGTTATAAAGCGCGATCGCTCCCTCGTTGCCGTCCTCGACCTCGAGCGAAGCCGTGGTGCAGCCGAGCATCTGGGCATCATAGCTCACATGCGACAGCAGCTTGCGGGCAATGCCCTCACGGCGATGTGCCGGGTCGACGGCGACATCCAGAATCTGCACATCACCGCCCACGACCATACCGCCGGCAAGGCCCAGTAGCTTGCCGTCGTCGTGTGCCACCCACCAACTACGCGGCGCAGCGACGTCCTCGCCCAGTTCGGACAGGAACATGCCCGGCGTCCACGCCTCGTGTCCGGCACCTTCAAAGCAGGCAGCCTCCAGCGCGCTCGCGCCCTCGGCATCCGCCGCTCCCATGGGACGGAACTGCAGATGACGACCGGCGAGCTCATCGGCAACGCCCGTAATTTCGCTCTGCGCACTCTCGGCAAGACCAAGACGCTTGCGCTCGTTTTCCTCGGCATCCGAAAGGCGCGTGTAAATCGGCAGGACGCGAGCCGGATCGCCGTCACCCGCAGCGTGCGCGAGCAGCAAGCCCTCGCCCGAAGGCCACCACAGGTCGCGCTCCACGCAGCGGGCGGTCTCGTCCTCACTCAGCAGCTTGCCATAGCGCACGAGACCGTCACCGGTCAGCTGAACCTGGTCCCAGTCCGCTGCTCGGCGCCACTCATCGAGCGCCACGGCGGCCTTGACCACGTGCTCGCGCTCAAATTGACGCTCGGGGCCCTCATCGACCAGCATATACAGCGCCGGATATACCTCACCGCGCATAGCATCGGCCAAGATACCAAGCTTGCCGCGCACGCCAGCCTTCCACGCCGTCCAAGCGCAAGCGTCGAGCGTCGACACGCCCAGCAGCGGAACATTGGCACCACGCGCGAGGCCCTTGGCAGTGGAGATGCCGATGCGCACACCCGTAAAGGACCCCGGGCCGCGGCCGACCACATAGCAACCAACATCGCTGCGATCCAGACCGGCTTGAGCCAGCACGCCATCAACGGTATTCACGAGCTCAACGTTGGCGTGACGGCGACACATGTGGTCGCCACTCACGAGCTTCGTCTCGCCCGTCTGCCCATCAATCCAGCTTGCCGCGCAGGCAAGCATGTCGGTCGAGGTATCGAGCGCCACCACCAGCGCGTTGTCGTTATGCAAGCTCATCTTGTACAGCCTTATCAATCAAATGGGAAAGCTCCATTGCGCGGTCACCGTGCGCCTCAAGCGTTATCGTTCGCACATCGCTGTCGCCCTCATCACGCTTGAGCGTCACCGAAAGATACTCATCCGTCAGCTCGTCCTGGAATTGTTCGCCCCATTCCAGCAGGCAAGCACCCTCATAGCCCAGCACATCGAAAATGCCCGTATCCTCGAGCTCGTAGGCATGCTCCAGGCGGTATAGATCAAAGTGAAACAGCGGAATACGACCTTGATCGTGAACGGCCATGAGCGCAAACGTAGGACTCGTAACCATATGCCCATCGCCCAGCCCGCGCGAGACGCCCTTGGTAAAGTGAGTTTTGCCCACTCCCAGGCCACCGGTCAGGATGAGCACATCGCCGTCCTCAAGACACGGTGCAATTAGCTCGCCAAAGTACTCCGTATCGGCAGCGCAAGTCGTTTTGTAAGTACCTACCCCCAGGCGCTCCAGGGACATATATGCTCCTTATTATTCCGAGGCGTCCTCTGGTGCGGGATGTCGCTCCAGATAATCGCCCAGCATCTTAAAGTCTTCCTCCAGTAGCTCCTGCCACGCCGGATTGCGCAGCGCTGCTGCCGGATGAAAAGTGGGCATTACTACAAAATGCCCCATCTGGTGGAACCTGCCGCGCAGCTTAGTAATGCCAATCTCGGTCTTAAGCACAAAGTGCGTCGCGGGGTTGCCGAGCGTCACGATAATATCAGGCCAGATGCTTCGAATCTGCTCACGCAAAAACGGCGAGCAAGCCAGCACTTCCTCGGGACGCGGATTGCGGTTTCCCGGCGGGCGGCATTTAAGCACGTTGGCAATGTAGACGTCTTCGCGTTTGAGCCCCGCCAGCGACAAAATGCCGTTGAGGTCTTCACCCGCCGCCCCCACAAAGGGTTCGCCCTGCAAATCCTCATTGCGGCCCGGCGCCTCGCCAATAAACATCACGCGAGCGCGGGGGTTTCCCACGCCAAACACGATATTGCGACGCGACTGGTAGAGCTGGCAGAGGTGACAATCGCCCAGAACGGCCTCAATCTCCTCGAGTGCGACCTCACGTGGCGCCTGATGGCTATGGCCGGGGATGTGCATGACGCCCATAGCGGCTCCTACACGTAGACCTTGTCGAGGCGCATGCCAAAGCCGCAGGCGACCTCGTAGTTAATCGTGCCGCGTAGGCGCGCCATCTCGTCCATAGTGATCTCGGCATCGCCATCGCGGCCGACAATAATCATCTCATCACCATGTTCGGCCTCGGGAATCTCGTGTGCCGGGTTGGACTGAATGGCGACCATAAACTGGTCCATGCAGATATTGCCAACCTGATGCACACGCTCGCCGCGATACAGCACATCCATACGATTGGAAAGCGTACGCGATAGGCCGTCGGCATAACCGATCGGCAGCGTGCAGATCTGAACGCGCGTACGCGGTACGCGGTAGGTAAAACCGTAGCCCACGCCCTCACCCATCGCAGGATGTGCCACACGCGTCACACGCGCATGGACGCTCATAACGGGATCAAGCTGCATCACGCGGCCACTCAGCTCGCACGGCTGCATGCCATACAAGCCAACGCCAGCGCGAATCATATCAAAATGCATCGAGGGGTCGAGCATCGAGGACGGCGTGTTGGCGCAGTGCACGATACCGCACTCAAAACCCGCATCCTTAATGGCCTGAACGGCCTCGGTAAAGCGCTGACACTGCAGCTTGTAGTCCCAGCCCGAAGGTTCATCGGCCGTGGCGAAGTGCGTAAATACGCCGTCGCACTGAATACCACGATGGAAATTAATACCGCGGACAAAGTCGAGCACCTGCGTGTAGTGAACGCCGATACGATTCATGCCCGTCTCGATGGCGAGATGATACTTGCCCACTTTGCCCGCCGCGACGGCACATTCGCCATACGCAAGAGCAAAGTCAGACGTATAGACCGAGGGCATGATATCAAACTCGAGCAACGTCGGAATGGCCTCGATAGGCGGCTCGCTTAGGATGAGGATGGGTTTCGTAATCCCGCCCTGTCGGAGCTCAACGCCCTCGTTAACCGTCGCCACGGCAAACATGTCGGCACCGGCCGAATACATGATCTTGGCGCACTCAACAGCTCCATGACCATAAGCATCGGCCTTGACCACGCAGCACAGGCGCTGACGTGGATTCAGCAAGTTCTTATAGGCCCTCGTGTTGCGACGGAGCGCCCCGCGGTCGATCTCGACCCAGGACCAGCGCGTCAAATCGGCTTTATTCATGATTAGTCATCCGACCCTTCGTCCATGATTCCCAGATCTTCGAGCGCATCCTTTGCCGCCAGCTCCATGGCAGGACCGATCAAGTCGATAAGATCGGTAGCGATAACGCTCTTCTCACCATACTCCGTCGCCGCGGCAAAACCGGCGTAGCTGTGAAGTGCGACGGCGTACGAATACAGCAACTCCCAACGATCCATCTCGTCGCGCATGGTGGCAAGCGTGCCGGCCAAAATACCCGCGAGAACATCACCCGAACCGGCAGTTGCCAGAGAAGCCGGACCCGAGAGCGGCAGCAGCACGCGCTCAACGCCACAGATAGCCGTCGTCGGCCCTTTGGCAATGACCACCAGGTTGTCGGAGCCTGCAGCCCAGACAACCTTCTGCGCAGCTGCAATCGCGGTACCAAGGTCGTTCACCTCGTCACCGGCAACCAGACGCGAAAGCTCACGATAGTGCGGCGTCATAACCAACGGCTGCTCGCGACGATACATCTCGGGATTACTATCAATACCGTCAATGGCAATCTTAGCAAGGCAGTTGAGTGCATCGGCGTCCAAGATAAGCGGCACATCAAGCTCGAGCAAGCCCGAAACCACCTGCATTGCGCCGGCAGATGTCGTCATACCGGGACCGCACAGTACACAGCTGTACTTCTTTGCAATCTCGCACACAGTCATGCGCGCAGCGGCGCCAAAGGAGCCGCGGGAATCAGACGGAATAGCAAAGACGGGAATCGAAGGAAGTGCCATGCGAATAAGATTGGCGCAGGCGTCAGGAGCCGCGACTGCCACGTAACCAGCACCCGCGCGAGCTGCAGACTTGGCCGCCATAATGGCAGCACCAGGATATTGCGCAGATCCGGCGACAATAAGCACAGAGCCACGGGAATACTTATCGATATTCGTAGGTAGCGGAGCAAAGTAATCAACTAAGTCACCGGGCTCGACAATCTCGGCGGCGTGGTCGACATCATCGATGACCTCGTCAAGACGGTCGTAAAGATTGCCGCAGATCAAATCGCCAGCATACTCAGGGCCATCAGCGCTATACAGACCAATCTTGGGCGCAATCATCGTCACCGTATGCTCGGCACGAATGCAGTCGTCATCAACAACGCCCGTCTCGGCATTCAGGCCCGAGGGGACATCAATGGATACGACACAATCGGCGCATTCATTGACCGTAGGAATCCAGATGGAGAACGGCGCACGCAGATTTCCGTGGAAACCGGTACCAAAAATGGCATCAACAACAACATCGGCCTTATCGATCAAAACCTCGAGTTCGTCACGCGAGGGGCCGACGCAAACGTGCACATCGCGGCCGGCAGTACGACGAGCAACATGACGTGCCAGAGCAGCAGGAATCTCATCCGGCTCAACCGGAGAAACGATATCCACGTCCACACCCTTATGGCTCAGGATATCGGCGGGCAACCCACTCGTCGCCGCGCTTATTACCAAAACCGACCAGAACGAGAACCCGATCGGGATTGAGCTTCAAGACCTCGTTGGCGGCAAACTCACCCGCTAGCTCCATAAGCTCGGCCTTCGAAGTCCCTTCGCGTTCGATGATATCCTCGAGACGAACGACTTCTTCGGTACTCAAAACCGGTTTCATCTATGCTCCTAGCGTATCTTGCGAAGCATCGCCCAGGTGCTCCGTCAATGCTGAATTCTGCAGCTGCTCAAGCTCATCTAAAACAGAGCGAGCCTCTTTAAATGTCTGCGCTACGCGTTTCTTGGTACTCACCCTTTCCTCTTTTGGCTTAGGCCGAGCATCTTCGGTAATCGCGATGGCATTCGCAACGGCTAAGTCTCCTGTAAGCGTAATGGAAAGAGCGACCTCAACAACACCCAGCTCTTGAGCGATCTCGAGAGCACGGCCCGAAAGCAGCGCCTTCGGTTTGCCGAGTTTATCACGCGTAACCGAAACATCCTTGCGACCAACGCCTTGACTAAAACCCGTGCCGAGAGCTTTAAGTACCGCCTCGCGCGAAGCAAAGCGGCTGGCATAGTGAGCAGCGGGACGCGATGATGCATCACAATACGCACGCTCTTCTTCGGTAAACACACGCCGAGCAAACGACGGCGTCTTTTCAAGAATTGATTTCATACGGGAAATCTCGACGATATCAACGCCGATACCAGCTTCAGCCATGTTCACCTCCATATCGCACAGACTAAGTTATTGTAGCCCGTTCACAGAAGATGCGACAAACGAGGGTTATAAAACACAGCTACTATGTGAGACAAAAGCCCGTAAACGCAAAAAAGGGGGAGGCCGCGAGGCCTCCCCCTTCT
>CABRWN010000051.1 GCA_902474645.1 uncultured Collinsella sp. | reverse complement strand
CTGCGGCGGCTTCTTCGCGGCCCGTGTCGGTGAGCTCAACATCGGTCCAGCCGGTGAACAGGTTGAGTTTGTTCCACTCGGATTCTCCGTGACGGATAAGGACAAGTTGCATCGTCTGCCGGTCTGTCTGGTGTGCCATAGGGGCCTCCTTAATGTGGCACGGCGCGCGTGCCGTTTGTTTGACGCCGCAAAGGATACCCGTTTTAGGCTCAAAAGTTAACCAAGACTAACAAAATTGTTGTATTTGAATGGGACAGTGAAAGGGGATTGCCGAAATGTCTTGATCTGTAACAACTAGGGATGGAAATTGGGTCTAGGTGTTACAGATCAAGACAGGAAGAAATGGTCCTATGGAAAATCTCGATCTGTAACAGCTGACCGCCAAAACTGACCCTTCGTGTTACAGATCGAGACATTCGGAACCGTCTCTCGAAAACATCTCAATCTGTAACAGTTAGTCGTCGAAATTGGGTCTTACTGTTACAGATTGAGATGTTTGAAGAGGTGAGTTTGCAGGCCGAACTTGGGGCCCTTGTTGTCGCCCTTGAGGTCGGCGGCGCCCACTCGTAGGGCGTGCGTTACGCAATTGTTTCGAAACGGGCGGGAAACACAACGGGCCGGCGATGCTCCTAGTATGCCTATTCAACTGACTGTCTAATATCTAGGGGAGGATCGCGATGCAGGCAGATTCCGCTCAGCAGCAGGGCCTTTATCGCCCCGAATTCGACCACGATGCATGTGGTATCGGCGCGCTTGCCGATATCAACGGTGAGCGCCATCACCAGATTCTGGACGATGCGCTGTCCATTCTGGTCAACTTGGAGCACCGCGGCGGCACAGGACTCGAGAAGAATACCGGCGACGGCGCCGGTATCCTGTTCCAGGTTCCGCACCACTTTTTCCGTAAAGAGGCCCAAAAGTGCGGCCAGATTCTGCCGGCAGAGGGCGACTATGGCGTGGCCATGCTGTTCTTCCCGCAGGACGAGAAGGGCGTAGAGGATGCCCGCCGCGTGTTTGAGGAGGGCTGCGCCGAGGCCGGCGTGCCGCTGCTCTTTTGGCGCGAGGTGCCGGTCGACCCGCACGACCTGGGCGAGACAGCCCGCGCCTGCATGCCTACTATCCTGCAGGCCTTCCTGGGCCGTCCGGACGATGCGCCCGCCGGCGATGCCTTTGAGCGTCGCCTGTACGTGTGCCGCCGCACCATCGAAAAGAAGGCCGACGCCGAGTTTGCCCTGCGCGACAAGATCTTCTACGTGTGCTCCATGAGCTCGCGCACCATCGTGTACAAGGGCATGCTGGTCGCCACGCAGATGCGCCGCTTCTTCATCGATCTTAACGACGCCGCCGTCAAGACGGCCGTGGCGCTCGTCCACTCGCGCTACTCCACCAACACCACGCCCAGCTGGGAGCGCGCGCACCCCAACCGCTTTATCATCCACAACGGCGAGATCAACACCCTCAAGGGCAACGTCAACTGGATTCGCGCCCGCGAACCCAACCTGTACAGCCCCGTGTTGCAGCACGATCTTGAGCGTGTGATGCCCATCATCAACCGCGAGGGTTCCGACTCCGCGATTCTGGACAACGTGCTCGAGTTCCTGGTCATGAACGGTCGCCCGCTTACGCGTGCCGCGTCCATGTTGCTGCCCGAGCCGTGGGACCACAACGACAGCCTGAGTGAGGAACGCCGCGCCTACGACGCTTACCAGTCCATGCTCATGGAGCCGTGGGACGGTCCTGCCGCTATCGCCTTTACCGACGGTCGCACCCTGGGCGCCGCCCTCGACCGTAACGGCCTGCGCCCGGCTCGCTACTACGTGACGCGCGACGGCCGCTTTATGCTGGCAAGCGAGGTGGGCACCATCGAGGTGCGCCCCGAGAACATCCTGACGAGCGGCTGCCTGGGACCGGGTCAGATGCTCGAGGTCGACTTTGCCCGCGGCCGCGTGATCTACAACGACGAGCTGCGCGCCCGTTACGCCAAGGAAAAGCCCTATCGCGACTGGATTGCCGAGGAGACGCTGACCGTTGACGCGCTTGATGAGCCCGCCGCGCCCGCGCTCGCCGAGGATGCCGAGGTGCCCGCCGCCGTGCGCATGGCAAAGCTCGGCTATCACTGGGATGACGTTGACGAGGTCGTGCGTCCCATGGCCCAGCAAGGCAAGGCGCCGCTCGCCTCGATGGGCATCGATGCGCCGCTGGCCTGCCTGTCCAAGAAGGCGCGCTCGTTCTTCGATTACTTCTATCAGCTGTTCGCCCAGGTCACGAATCCGCCCATCGACGCTCTTCGCGAGCATATGGTCACCTCGACCACGCTCTACCTGGGCAACCACGGCAACCTGCTCGAGGACTCTCGTACGGCCTGCCAGCTGGTGCGCTTGGAGCGCCCGTTGCTCAACGAGGAGGAGTTTGACCGCATCTGCGCCATCGACCGCGTGGGCTTTAAGACTCGCCGCTTCCGTGCCGTCTACCGCCGCGACGTCGGCGAGGGCGCACTGCAGGCTGCGCTCAAGCAGCTTGCCGAGGACGTTGAGGCTGCGGTCCGCGACGGCGTGAACATCGTGGTGTTGAGCGACCGTGCTGCGGCGGGCGAGGTCCCTGTGCCGTCACTGCTCGCCGTGGGCTGCGTGCACAACCACCTGATCCGCGCCGGCGTGCGTACCTTTGCCGACATCGTGGTGGAGTGCGGCGACGCCGTGTCTCCGCACGACTTTGCGGCGCTGGTGGGCTACTCCGCAAGCGGCATCTACCCGTACAACGCGCATGCGTGCATCCGCGACTTGGCGGCGCACGGCGATCTGGACGTGACAGCCGAGCAGGGCATCGCCAACTACAACAAGGCTGCGACTGCCGGCATCGTTTCCATCATGTCCAAGATGGGCATCTCCACGGTGCAGAGCTACCATTCGGCGCAGATCTTCGAGGCCGTGGGCTTTACGCCGGAGTTTGTCAACGCGTACTTCGCCGGCACGGTGAGCCGTGTGGGCGGTATGGGTGTCGAGGACGTCGAGCGCGAGCAAAACGAGCGCTACGACGCCGCGCTCGCTATCCTTAAGAGCCCGGCTCCCGATCAGCTGCCCACGCTGGGTCTGACCAAGTGGCGCCCGCTCGGCGGCGAGGATCACCTCATCGACCCCCAGACCGTCTACCTGCTGCAGACCGCCTGCCGCGAGGACAGCTACGATACCTTTAAGGAGTACAGCGCTCGCCTGCACCGCACCGGCCGTGCCGTGCGCCTGCGCGACTTGCTCGACTTTGATGCCAGCGGCCGTACTCCGGTGGCGCTTGACGAGGTCGAGCCCGCGCTCAACATCGTCCGCCGCTTTAACACCGGCGCCATGTCGTATGGCTCCATCAGCAAAGAGGCGCACGAGTGCATGGCTATCGCCATGAACCGCCTGCATGGCCGTTCCAACTCGGGCGAGGGCGGCGAGGATCCGCGCCGCGAGACCCCGCTGGCTAACGGTGACTCCAAGAACTCCGCCATCAAGCAGGTGGCAAGCGCGCGCTTTGGCGTGACGAGCCGCTACCTGTGCAGCGCCTTCGAGATTCAGATTAAGATGGCCCAGGGCGCCAAGCCCGGCGAGGGCGGCCACCTGCCCGGCAAGAAGGTCTATCCCTGGATCGCCGAGGTCCGTCAGTCCACGCCCGGCATCGGCCTGATCTCGCCTCCGCCGCACCACGACATCTACTCAATCGAGGACCTGGCAGAGCTGATCTTTGACCTTAAGAACGCCAACCCCGGCGCGCGCGTGTCGGTCAAGCTGGTCAGCGAGGCCGGCGTCGGCACCATCGCCACCGGTGTGGCCAAGGGCGCCGCCGACAAGATCTTGATCAGCGGACACAATGGCGGCTCGGGTGCCGCGGCGCGCGATTCCATCTGGCACGCCGGCCTGCCGCTGGAGCTCGGCCTTGCCGAGGCCCAGCAGACGCTGCTGCAAAACGGCCTGCGCTCCCGCGTGGTGCTCGAGGCCGACGGCAAGCTCATGGACGGCACCGATGTTGCCGTCGCCTGCTTGCTGGGTGCCGAGGAGTTTGGCTTTGCGACCATGCCGCTCATCTCCATGGGTTGCCTCATGCAGCGTGACTGCCAGCAGGATACCTGCCCGGCCGGCATCGCTACGCAAAACTGCCGCCTGCGTCGTGGCTTCCGCGGCAAGCCAGAGCACGTCGAGCACTTTATGCTCTTTGTTGCCGAGCAGCTGCGCGAGGTCATGGCGAGCCTGGGCTTCCGCACCGTCGACGAGATGGTCGGCCATCCCGAGTGCCTGCGCCAGATCGAGGTCCCGGGCAACCGCAAGGCCAACCTGCTCGATCTGTCGCCCGTGCTGGCGAGCGCGACCTGTGAGTTTGGTGCCCACATCCCGGGTGCCGACGGCCGTCACTTCCTGCCCCAGATGGCTGCCGACAGCGAGCTTGACAAGACGCTCGACTCCACGTTGTTTGTGCCCTATACGGCCGATGCCCGTGCGCACCTGCGTCCGATTCGCTTCCGCGCCGACATCGCCAACGTCAACCGCTGCGTGGGCACCATCTTGGGCAACGCGGTGACCAAGGCGCATCCCGAGGGCCTGCCCGCCGGCTCCATCACCATCGATTGCGATGGTTCGGCCGGTCAGAGCTTTGGTGCCTTCCTGCCGCGCGGCATTACGCTCAACGTGTGCGGCGATGCCAACGACTACTTTGGCAAGGGCCTTTCGGGCGGCGAGGTGTCGGTGCGCCCCAACCCGCATGCGACCTACAAGTTCGACGAGAACATCATTGTGGGCAACGTTGCGTTCTTTGGCGCCACGAGCGGCCGCGGCTTCATTAACGGCCTGGCAGGCCAGCGCTTTGGCGTACGCAACTCCGGTGCCACGGTGGTGGTCGAGGGCTGCGGCAACCATGGCTGCGAGTACATGACGGGTGGTCTGGCGCTCATCCTGGGCGAGGTCGGGCAGAACTTCGCCGCCGGCATGACGGGTGGCGTGGCCTATGTCTTTGACCAGTACGGCACGCTCGATGCCCGTGTGAACCACGAGAGCGTTGAGCTTAAAGCCCCGACGGCCGGCGAGCTGGCGCAGATTCGCGAGCTCATCCAGGAGCACGTGGACGCGACGCAGAGCCCGCGCGGCATTAAGCTGCTCTACAGCTTTGAGACGATGAGCAAGCACTTTGTGAAGGTCATTCCAACCGAGTACGAGCGCGTGCTGGCAATTGTCGATGCGGCCGAGGCCGTGGGTAAGACGCATGCGCAGGCTGAGGAGCTGGCGTTTGACATTGTGACCGGTCGCGCGAGCGCCGCGGATGTTGCTCGCTTCGATGTGGCGGGTAGTGTCGCTGGTGCTGTGCCCGCCGCTGCCAGCTCTGTTGCTTCGACCAAGAAGGAGGCGTAAGTGCCATGGGCAAGCCCGGTGCTTTTCTTGATATCGATCGCGTGACCCACGAACTTCGCCCCGTGGAGGAGCGCAGCCGCGATTTCGATCCGCTGTACGTGGAGCTCGACGACGATGCGCGCCGCGCCCAGGCGAGCCGCTGCATGATGTGCGGCGTGGCGTTTTGCCAGATGGGCGCGAGCTTTGGCAAGGCGCGTCCGAGCGGCTGCCCGCTGCACAATCTGATTCCCGAGTGGAACGAGCTGGTGTATCGCGGCCGCTGGGACGAGGCCGCCGAGCGCCTGTCGCTCATCTCGCCCATGCCCGAGTTCACGAGCCGCGTGTGCCCGGCGCTGTGCGAGGCTGCGTGCAACCTGGGTTCGGTCGACGGTCAGCCCACGACGATTCACGATAACGAGCGCGCGATCAGCGACCACGAATGGGCAAACGGCGGCCCGCGTCGCTTTGAGCCGGCAGGGGAGGACGCGCCCTCGGTCGCCGTGGTGGGCTCCGGTCCTGCTGGCCTGGTGGCTGCATGGGAGCTTGCACGTCGCGGTGCCCGCGTGACGGTGTTTGAACGTGACGACCGCCCGGGCGGCCTGCTCATGTACGGCATTCCCAACATGAAGCTCGAGAAGTCCGTGGTCGAGCGTCGCGTGGCGCTTATGCGTGAGCTGGGCATTGTGTTTGAGCTGGGCGCCGATGTGAGCGATCCCAAGGTTGCCGCCAAGCTCGGTGACTTTGACGCCGTCGTGGTGGCTGCCGGTGCCCGTGCCCCGCGCGGGCTTTCGGCTGCGAACATCGACGCCCCCGGCGTGGTGTATGCCGTTGACTATCTGACGGCTTCGACTGTGTCAGTACTCGACGGCGGTGAGCCCGCTATTGACGCGCGCGGCCTGGACGTCGTGGTTATTGGCGGCGGCGATACCGGCAACGACTGCGTGGGTACCGCGGTGCGTCAAGGTGCGCGCAGCGTGCGCCAGTTTGAGTTCTTGCCGGCGGCGCCTGATGCGCGCGCGGCGAGCAACCCCTGGCCGCAGTGGCCCAACGTGAAGAAGACCGATTACGGCCAGCAGGAGGCCATCGCTGCCATGGGCGGCGAGATGCGCGCTTGGGGCGTGGATACACTCGAGGTGCTGCTGGACAAGAAGGGCGCGGCCGCGGGCTTGCGCGTGGTCGATCTGGATTGGTCGGCTGGCAAGCCCGAGCGCATCGCGGGCTCCGAGCACGAGGTGCCGGCACAGCTGGTACTTATTGCCTGTGGCTTCACGGGTCCTGAGCATGGCGTGTTCGATGCGGTGGGCGTGCCTGTTGCCATCGCTGGCCGTCCGCTGCCTGTGATGGCCGCCGAGGGCTCGCATCTTGCGGCGCGTGTCGACGGCGTCGCCGCGGATGCCGCGCCGGTGTATGTTGCCGGTGACGCTCGCAACGGCAGCTCGCTCGTGGTAAGCGCCATGGCCGACGCCCTCGCCTGCGCCGCCGAAGTCAGAAGCGCATTCCGCGCCGCAGTCCAGCCGAAGCCGCCGAAGTCGCCGACGCGCTGGAGCTGTAAAGTAGTCATTTAAGAACGTCCCCAATGACTAGTCGTTGGGGACGTTCTTTTTTGTCTGGTCGTTGGGGACACTCCTTGCGGGTTTGCGACCGATTTGCTCGTTTGCTGACGTTCGAGCGTTCATTCGCCGACGTTTGCGCCTGTGGTGCTCTGCTGTTTCTGTGGTGGCAGCGGGCGTTTGGCTCAAAATGGCGGGTCGGCTGTCTATATCTACCTGCCGTTTCTTTGCGGTGCGCATTTTCGGTCAAGCTTTTCGTCAAGTGTTTGGTCAGCATCTGGTTTGCAGCCGGAGGCCTATTTTGCCCGCGCTGGTCGTGGCCGACCACCCTCCTCGTAAGCTCAAATTGAGGTCTATCAGTTTGAGGAGGATGCCATGACTGACCACGTTTTAGACCGAGCGCATCTGGCCGAAGCCGTCGGCAACGATATTGCCGACATGGCCCATTTTTGGATGCTGCGGAAGTTTCAGTTTTTGGAGCCGGCGCGCGAGCAGTTCGAGATCATTGTCGACCCGTGGCTCGGCTATTGCACCGAGCCTTCTCAAAACGAAATCATGGCCTACAACATGGCATTTACCGATTGGCTGCTCTTCGAGCGCCCCTATCGCCATGGCAAGACGCTGCTCGAGCTGTATGTTGATGAGCCGCCGGCATCGCTTTCGCCTGCCTCGCTCAAGCGGCTCGAGCAGGTGCGCGACACACAGTATTTCTCGCGCTTTGGCATTTTGGACAAGGATCCTGCGAACGGTATGGTTGCGCTGAAGGATACGCGCACCGACCGTCGCTTTGATGTCTACGACCCGCATATCGTGCAAAAGGAGCATTGGAGCGACGGTGCGATTGCGGTGCGCCTCGCCTGCGTCGACGATGTCTGGCTGACGGCGGGACAGCTCTATCTGTATGACATCGCGCGCCTGAGCGACACGGCGGTCGACGGGCCGGGTGCGGTGCATCCGGAGGACCTGCAGGACGGCTTCGACACCTCGTGCATCAGCTTCTTTTTGCGCCTGGTCCGCGACATCATGGGCGCCCAGGGGCGCTACGTAAGGTCCCTCAACATCTACGAGCAGGAGTGGGAGTAGGGGATGTGACTGGTGTCGCCCTGCTGCCCTGACTTTGTCTCAATCTGTAACGTTTAGGGACAAAAACCGGTCTACCTGTTACAGATTGAGACGGAAGGTTGGCGGCTGTCGAAAGATCTTGTTCTGTAACAACTAGAGGCTCAAAGACTGTCTTCCTGTTACAGATCAAGACATTTGTCAGCGGAGGCAACGGTGACGATGGTCCATTTGTCTGACGTGGTGGTGACGAAAGTGTCTAATACCGTTCTCAAACACAAACATGCGACTCGCAACACGTTGGCGCGGAATAGGATGCTCGCGCGGCTCACGGAGACGGCCAAGCAAGGTGCGCTGCTCGCAACGCATGACAATACCGAGCTCATGTGGCTGCGACGCCATGTTGGAACCGACGATATCGCGGAGCCCGAGCCGTACCTGTTCTGTTTTCAGCATGATTGGGATGCATTGACGCCGGCGGAGCGAGCGTTGAGGACTATCAAAGGGCTTGCGGAATTTCATCCCGATTGGGCGTTTTGGGGCTATGACGCGGCGCTTTTGTGGGGTTTGGAAGTGCCGAATGATCTGCTCGGGCCGCGTTATCTTGTTAAGACGGGTTGTTCGGTGACGTTGAGCGGCGGGTGCAGGTTGTTGCGTCCGCAGATGGCGGGCGTGCTCGAGCGTGTCGATGGCGTGCGGGTGACGTCGTTTTGGCGCACGGTGGATGATTGCTTGCTGCGTGCGCCTTTCTCCTACGGGTTGGCGATTGCCGATTCTGCACTGCGGGCGAAAGGCGTATCACGCGGGGATTTGTGCGAGCGCCTCCGCGCCGATTGCGAGGGCAGGCGAGGGTATCGCAGGGCACAGGTGATTGCGTCGTATGCGGACGGGCTGTCCGAAAACGGCGGCGAGTCTCGGTTCCGAGCGTTCTTTATTGCGTACGGCTTTCCGGTTCCGGAGCTGCAGGTGGAGTTTCGCGACCCGCTCGATCCGAGCCAGGTGTTTCGCGTCGACTATTTTTGGCGGCTCGAGGACGGGACGTGTGTCATCGGCGAGCTCGACGGAAAGGGGAAGTACACCCTGCAGAGCGGCGGGGGCCGGGAGTCGGTAGACCCATTCGTGGCAGAGCGTCAGCGGGAATCTCATCTGACAATGCTCGGGCACAAGGTGCTTCGGTTTACGTTTGATGAGCTCAAGAATCCGGGGAAGCTGGTTGAGAAGATGAGGTTAGCGGGTATTCCGCGACGGCCCGATTTGGCTGAGGAGTGGAGACGTCAGTGGTATGGGCGCTGAGAGGTTTTGTCTCAATCTGTAACGTTTAGAGGTTATTTGAGCTCGTAACTGTTACAGATCGAGACATTTCCCTGGTGTCGCTGGGGTGGGACTGCAGCGTATTCCGTCCCCCCACATCCCCTCTTCCCTCCGTTAGCCGATGCGTCTGCAGCAATCCAGCGGGACTAGGTAATAATGGACAAATGTTCATGTTAATCGTGAGGGAGGAGCTCGATATGGCGTCTGCCGATCGTTCCACGTTGTTTATCAATGCGACCATTCTGGATGGCTCGGAGCATATGGAGCCGCAGCCCGATATGGCCGTGACTGTTGAGCGCGGCGTCATCACCTGGATGGGGCCGAGTGCTGTGGCGCAGGCACCCGCGGGTGCCGAGCTTATCGACCTGGGTGGTGCGTATCTCATGCCCGGTCTCATCAATATGCACGTGCACCTGTGCGGCTCGGGCAAGCCTGTCTCGGCCGGCGATGCGGGCGCGCTGATGAAGAAGCTCGATAATCCCGTGGGCCGTGCCATCGTCCGCCGCATCCTCAAAGGCAGTGCCCAGCAGCAGCTGGCAAGCGGCGTGACCACGGTGCGCGGCGCGGGCGATCCACTGTTTGCCGATCTTGCCGTGCGCGATGCTATCGATGCCGGCAAGTATCAGGGTCCGCGTTTGGTGGCGCCGGGAACGGGCGTCACGGTGCCGGGCGGCCATGGCGCGGGCCTGTTCGCTCAGGTGGCCAACAGCCCCGTCGAGGCGGCCGAGCAGGTGCGAGACCTGTATGCGCGCGGTGCCGATGTCATCAAGCTGTTCGTGACGGGCGGCGTGTTCGATGCGACCGAGGTGGGCGAGCCGGGCGTGCTGCGCATGCCGGTGGAGGTTGCCGCGGCGGCGTGCAAGGCTGCGCACGAGGTGGGTTTGCCGGTTATGGCCCATGTCGAGAGCACCGAAGGTGTGAAGGCCGCGCTTGAGGCCGGCGTCGACACGATTGAGCACGGCGCTCCGATGACGCCCGAGATCTTGGAACTGTACCGCGGCGCCGCGGGCACGCAGCTTGAGGGACGTACGCCCAGCGTTACCTGCACTATCAGCCCGGCGCTGCCGTTTGTATTGCTCGACCCGGAAAAGACCCATTCGACCGATACACAAAAGAAGAACGGCGACATCGTGTGCTCGGGCATCATCGAGAGCGCCCGTGCCGCACTGGAAGCTGGCGTTAAGGTGGGCCTTGGCACGGACTCGAGCTGCCCGTTCGTGACGCAGTACGACATGTGGCGTGAGGTGGCCTATTTTGCCAAGTATGTCGGCGTGAGCAACGCCTTCGCACTGCATACAGCCACGCAGGTTAATGCCGAGCTGCTGGGGCTGGGCGGCGAGACTGGCACGATCGAGTGCGGCAAGGCCGCCGATATCCTGGTGACGCGCAAGAACCCGCTCGATAACCTGTGCGCACTGCGTGAGCCGACGCACGTGATGTGTCGTGGTGATCTGGTGCGCAAACTCAAGGTGAAGCGTATTTCCGAGGTGGACGCCGAGCTCGACGCGATTATGGCCATGCCTGCCGAAGCGCTTGCCGAGGAGCTGGCCCGCGACGGTGTGGCGTAGACGAGACAAAGGGACGGTCCCTTTGTCATAATCAAAAAAAGCCGAGGTCTCAACGCGAGGCCTCGGCTTTTATTTTGTCCTATGGTGTAGCGGCTAGGATCGCGTCTCCATCTTGGCGTGGCACTTGGGGCAGGTGACGCGGATCTTGCCCTTGCCCTTGGGGACGGAGAGCATCTGGCCGCAGTTGGGGCACTTGAGGTATGCCGTGGTCTTGCGACCCTTCCACATCTTCTTGGCCGTGCGCTTGGCACGCTCAAAGTCTTCCTTACTGGTGCCGGCTGCGCGTGAGGTGCTAGCCGCTGCAGCGCCGCCGCCCAAGCTGGCGACGAACTTGCCCAAGCCGGGAACATTGGCGGTCGTGGCGACAAAGGCCTCGTTCTCCTTGCGACGTGCATCGATATTTTTGGACAGGCCGCGCAGCACGCCAATCACGATTACGGCGATGGCAATCCAGCTGAGCCACTGGATACGAGCCATCGAACCGATAATGGCGATGATAATGCCTGCGAAGCCCATCACGATGGTGAGTTCGTCAGCGCCATTGCGGCCCTTCATAAAGTCATTCATGCAAATTGCCTTTCATTCGATATGCCGCACGCCCTTATACCCGATTTAGAGCAAGGGGGACAGGTTAATCTGCACCAATGTGGCGCAAACGTACCTGTCCCCAATGTCCCCAATTACTTGGAGAGCTTGTCGACGACGCGTTCGATCTCGGCGAGCTTGGCGGCTTTGAGGTCTTCGTCGCCCGATTCGATTGCCGAAGTCACGCAGCCCTCGATATGCGCCTTGAGCACGTCGGCGTTAATGCGCGCGAGGAGCGCCTGTGTGGCCATGAGCTGCGTGGAAATATCGACGCAGTAGCGGTCCTCCTCGACCATCCGCAGGATGCCGTCGATCTGGCCGCGTGCCGTCTTGAGCATGCGGGTCACCGATTTGTGGTCTGCCATCATGGCGGGTCCTCGTTTCTGGTCGATCTTCCGGATGCCCCCGTCAGTTGCGGTGAAATACGGACTGTTTAAGGCTTC
>CABRWN010000050.1 GCA_902474645.1 uncultured Collinsella sp. | reverse complement strand
CAAACGACCCAGAGCGGCAATCTGACGTTCAATCGTCGGGCATGACCAGAAGGTCAATGCCCTCCTCTTTCACGTCACCTTGCTCGCTCTGGGTCGTTTTCGCTGACTTATGCTCAACCAGTAGCGTAATTAAGCCCCAAGTAAAAAGGCCGAAGCCCTCGTCCGAGGCTTCGGCCTTCCCTATCTCAGGGTTCCGTCGTATTCAACCATGGCGGGTTGCTTTGACAGGCGCCCTACGGCCGTCTTATAGACCTCGGAACGATCGCGCCGCCCTATTGCCACAATCTCGGCAATCTCAACCATTCCGTCCTCTCGGATTCGGAAAACCATTCTGAGTCCCGCATTTCGCCATTTAATCTTTTTGCAGCCGGCGAGCTCGCCGTGAAGCGGCGTTCCGATTTCATCAGCGCGCGTCTTTAATTTTGCGACGGCAATACGGACGAGCCTGCGCTGGGATCCATCTAGTTTTTGATATTCCTTCTCGACGTCTCGATTCAAAAAGCCGACAACAAAATGCCCGCTCATTCGAAAAGATCCTCGTCGGGAATCGCGTCCGGATCCATCGACTCAAGCTCCGCGAGCTCCTCGGCAGTTAAGGCGTCCTCAAACGGAACAAACTCATGCGGACCATGCTTGACTCGATCCGCAGCGATGCGATTTATCTCAAGTTCGCGCAGATACTGCAGCGCGCCATACATTTCCTCATAGGCAGCATAGTCGATAATCACGGTATCGATATCATTATGATCAGCAATGAACTGAGGCGCACGTTTTGCGCGTTTACGAACGGCGGATAAGGACTTGCTTGCTTCGGTAGCAGAAACAACCTGGTCTTTTGTAAACACCGGTTTTTCCAGAACAAGTGGGGACATTTTGACCTCCGAAAATAATCTGGATTATATTTCAAAGTATACTTCAAAATATAATCCAGACTTTTATTCAAAAGAAAAAGCCTTATCGATTCTCGATGCTGCCGATGTTTTTGAGCTCGATGGAGATGAGGCCGTTGGGCTCGTTGACGAACTCAATGTACTCGGAGTTCGAACCCATCTCGGCCGGGAAGCTAATCTCGATACCCGTGTCGGTACGAATCTTATGATTGCGCACGGCCGCGCGTTCGACCTGCTTGCGCTCCACGGGCACACGCTCAGGCACCTTCTCCTCAGTCAGTGCCGCGCGCACGCTCTCTTTGATGACCGGCTCGTCCTCAAAGACCTCATCGACGATATCCCAAGGCGGCAGCTCCTCGTCATCCTCGACCTTCTCGGCAACGGCAGCCTTAACCTTAGCGAGCGCTACAGCCGTGTTGGCACCGTGCTCCTCGGCGACTTCCTCGACCACACGCGTCACGGTGTCGATGACCTCCTTGCCCGATACGCCCGTGTCGCACTGCAGCAGGCCATCGGGGATAAGCATACGGTCCTCGCCGGCGATCTTGCGTTTCTTGTCCACATAGCCGATCTCCATGGTGCTCGCGCGCACGATGGCATAGCTCGGCACCTTTTGCGAGGGGTTCGGCAGAATGGCGTAGTGGCGCGCGATGTCGTTGCGCACCTCCCCCTCCTCGCGACCCACTTCGTGCATAAAAGCCTGCTTGGAGCCCAGCAGCATCACGGCAAACCAGCGGGCATCCTCATCGTCGTCAAAATCGGCCACGAGCACGTCGGTGGACTCGGCTTTCTCGGCTTTGGTGAGCTCGGAGGAGATAAACTCCGCAATCTGCTGCGACAGGTCCACGAACTCGCGCTCGCCAAAGAAATAGCCCTTGAGCTCACCACCAAACGCAGAGTTCTCGGCAAACGTGGCGCGTTTGTTGTCGGCCGAGGTACGCGCGCGGCGCAGATGTGTGGTCACGAAGTTGCGCACGGTACGACTCTCGATATCGAGCTCGCGCTGGCTCATGACGTTGACGGCAGAGTCAAAGTCCAGGATATGCAGAATCGCGTGATTGATTTTCATATACGGCATTCCGTTCTAGATCGATTTCGGCACGAACCAGTATAGCGGTCGATCCCGCCCCAGGCGCATCGAAGATTGGTGCATCGGGGACAGGTTGCTTTGCACCAATGGTTAGCGCAGGAGCTCGGACTGCCAAGCCTCGAGCTGTTCTGCCAAGCTCTTGCCGGCAGCGGGCATGTCGATCTGGGGACGTTTGGGCAGAAGCGCACACTTAAGAATCGCAACGATAGTCTGCGAGACAAAGCGTCGCGTATCCTTGTCAAAGCCTTGCGCAGCCTGGAGCATCACGGGCAGGCTCTCGCGCAGATTCCCAGCGATATCCGCAAACCGCTCAGCACCCGTAGCCTCAAGCACGGAGAACAACGCATCTACAAAACGCTCGCGCTCGCTAGGCGACACTGCAAGCAGCATCTCGCGAATGGAGCCATCAACGTATCGAGCGCCGGCGGACAGACGCTCGCAGTACACGAAGTCGCGACCATCAACCACCCAGCTAAAGGGATTATGCTGAAGCAGGCTGAACTCGGTGCTCTCAACGATGGCATAGTCCTCCTGTGTCTCGAACATCATGCCAAAGATCGACGACCGAGGTAGCGTCTTGTCGATTCGACCGGATAGATCGGCGAAGGCGTTGCCGTTCAGGAACTCCTCGACGAAGCCCGGACCATCATGGGAATATGCCCGTTCGATTCGCTCACGGGCGACATCGGGGCACATCGCCGCACCGTACACCGCAAGGTTTCCACCCTTGGAATGACCTCCGCACAAAAGCGGCCCGTCAATCGCATCCGCCGCCTCGTCTACATAACGCGCCGCGGATTCCTGGGCCGGCACAGGACACCGGAACGCCATGTTAAAGTCCTCTTTCCAGCCCACAATCGTGCTGTCGGTCCCCCGGAAGGCAAGATAGCTAAACCCCGCCGGAAATCGGAACGTCATGGCCGCAAACTGCTCCGTTGTCTCGGCATCACTCACGCTACGATAGCCGCAAACACGAACGCCACGGTAGCGAGGGCTTGCTGCCACAGCCTCCAACAGGGCACGGCTCCCCTCCGGATCCCACAGGTCGCCAATCATGTCTTGGTAGCACTCGGCGCGCAGCAGCTCGCGTACGTCTAGGCCCTGCCAGTTCGTCAGCTCCGCCATATCACCCGGCAAACGCAAATAGGACAACCACGCAAAGACCAGGCTATCCACCGCGCAGAACGGCCGTTCCTCAAACGGATCAAACGCCGTCTGGGCATAGGTCAAAAAAATAGGCGAATCCGACATGGCCCTCCCATCAACTATGGTGCATTGGGGTGGTGCAAAGTAACCTGACCCCCTCGCACCAAAAAGGCGCCCGGACCGTGTGGCCCGGACGCCTTTCATTGTAGCCTGTTGCCCAAAAGAGCTTGATTTAGCAGGAGAAGTCGACGCTGTCGATGATGTCCTTGAGGGCCTTTGCGGAGGCGGTGAGCTCATGCTGCTCGTCATCGTTCAGCGGCACGGGTACGCGGCAGACAACGCCATCGCGGCCAACGACCGTCGGCATGGAGATGGCCAGATCGGACAGGCCGTACTCGCCCACCATAAGCGAGGAGACGGGCAGAACGGTCTGCTCATCGCGCATGACGGCAGTGCAGATGCGCTTAACGGCCATGGCGACGCCATAGTAGGTGGCGTGCTTCTTCTCGATGATGGTGTAGGCGGAGTTCTTGACGTCCTCGGCGATGCGCTTCTCGGCGGTCTCATGCTCCAGGTGGCCGTGAAGCTCGCAGAAGGTGTTCAGTGGAACGCCGGCAACCTGAGCGCTGGACCAAGCGACAAACTCGGAGTCGCCGTGCTCACCCATGACATAGGCCTGGACATCGCGCGGGTCAACCTCGACGTGAGCACCAAGCATCTGCTGCAGACGGCCAGTGTCGAGCACGGTGCCGGAGCCGATGACATGGCCCTCGGGCAGGCCGGACATCTTGATGGCAGCATAGGTCAGAACATCAACCGGGTTGGAGACGATTAGCAGAATGCCGTCGAAGCCGGACTTCTTAATCTCGGGGATAATGGACTTAAAGATGTTTACGTTCTTGTTGACCAGGTCCAGGCGGGTCTCACCGGGCTTCTGGGCAGCGCCAGCGGTGACGACGATCATGGCGGCGTCCGCGACATCGGAATAATCGCCGGCGTAGATCTTCATCGGCTCGGCAAACGTCATGCCGTGCGCGATATCCAGGGCCTCACCCTCGGCACGGTTTTTGTCCACGTCGATGAGGACCATCTCGGAGAACAGACCACTCTGCATCAGTGCGAACGCCGAAGACGAACCGACGAAACCGCAGCCGACAATAGCGACCTTCTTCTCGTTAACCATTAGAAACTCCCATCTCTCTCCACAAACAAGCCGCCCGGGAACGACCCGAGCGGCTTGTCGTAATCCCAATACATCCAATCGGGACTTTGATTATGCCCCTATTCGCAGCCGAAAATCGACCGTTTACCGAAATTGTTTGCAGTATTCGTAAAATAACTGCACGAAATCGGTTTCGAGCTATTGACGAGCCGAAATACCTTTCTAATACAGGCCCGCCTCGCGAATGGCCTCGACAGCCAAAGCAATCTGATCGGGCGGCAGGACCAGCGCTATGCGCACGTGCCCCTCGCCCGAAGGACCAAAGCTCGCGCCCGGCGTCACCACAACGCCAGCCTTCTCCATGAGCTCCTCGCAAAACGCCATGGAATCGGTGCGACCACCGGGAAGCTTGGCCCACACAAACATAGAGCCATGCGCGTTGGGACGCTCCCAGCCCAGGCCCTCAAGACCGTCGCACAGGGCATCGCGGCGCTCCTGGTACTTCAGACGCTGCGCCTCGACCTCATCGCGCGGACCGTTCAGGCAGGCGATGGCGGCCTTCTGGATCGGGAAGAACATACCGAAGTCGATCTGGCCGCGCAGCTTGGCAAAGGCAGAGACCACGTCCTCGCGACCGACCAAAAAGCCGATGCGGGCACCGGTGACGTTAAACGACTTGGAAAGCGAGAAGAACTCAACGCCCACCTCGAGCGCGCCGGGATACTGCAAGAAGCTGCCGCCCGGCTCGCCGTCGAACACGATGTCGGAGTATGCGTTGTCATGGACGATGAGCAGGTCGTGCTCGCGGGCGAAAGCGATGATCTCCTCGTAGACCTCGGGCGTGCCCACCGAGCCCACCGGGTTGGCGGGCAGCGACACGATCATATACTTGGCACGATCGGCCACCTCGGGATCGATGCCCGCCACATAGGGCAGGTAATTATGCTCGGCAACCAGCGGATAGTATTCGAGCTTGGCATCGGCGATTTTGGCACCCGCCTCAAAGACCGGGTAGCACGGATCGGGAACCAGAATGGTGTCACCCGGATCGAGCAGGGCCAGGCCCAAATGGCCCACGCCCTCCTGCGTGCCGTTGCACGACTGCACCATGGACGGCGTAATGCCCGAAACGCCAAAGCGACGCTCATAGTAATCGCACACGGCTTGCTTGAGTTCGGGCAGGTCGCGCAGGGCATACTTCCACATCTCGGGATCTTGGGCTGCCTGCGTGAGCGCCTCGACCACATGGTCGTACGGCTTAAAGTCGGGCGTGCCCACGCTCATGTTGTAAATGGTCTTGCCCCGAGCCTTCAGCGCGAGAAGCTTGTTGTTGAGCGAGGCGAAGACCTCCGCGCCAAAGCGGTCGAGACGCTGCGATGCCTGCATGGTGCCACCTTTCGATATAAAAAACGCGGCGCTCCGACAAGAGCGCCGCGCGATACGGGCCATCAGATTGCAAAAGTGTAACGCTTGCAACCCCCGTATTGGTTCAATTTAGCCAACCTTAGTCAACTGGATTGAGCGCGTCGATCTGCGCAAGCCACAGACGCGAGCTAGCGTCACTCGGCATACGCCAATCGCCACGCGGGCTGAGCGTCACCGAGCCCACCTTGGGACCATCGGGCAGGCAGCTGCGCTTAAACTGCTGGGCAAAGAAGCGACGGTAAAACGTACGTAGCCACGTGTGGACGGTCTTGGCGTCGTAGACGCCCTCGAAGCTCTTGAGCGCCATGCGGTAGATCTTGCCCGGCTCAAAGCCAAAACGCAGCAGGTAGTAGAGGAAGTAGTCGTGCAGCTCGTACGGGCCCACCAAATCCTCGGTCTTCTGCGCAATCTCGCCGTCGCCCGTGGGCGGCAGAAGCTCGGGGGACACCGGCGTATCGAGGATATCGAGCAAGACCTCGGCAATACGCCCACCAAAGACATCGGCGGCATAGCGCACCAGATGGCGCACAAGCGTCTTGGGCACGCTCGCGTTGACGGCGTACATGCTCATGTGGTCGCCGTTATAGGTAGCCCAGCCGAGCGCCAGCTCCGACAGGTCGCCCGTGCCAATGACAAAACCGCCAGCCTGGTTGGCCAGATCCATCAGAATCTGCGTACGCTCGCGCGCCTGGCTGTTCTCGTAGGTCACGTCCTGCACGGCCGGATCATGCTCAATGTCCTTGAAGTGCTGCTCCACAGCCGCGTTGATCGAAACCTCGCGGAAGCTCACACCCAGGTCGCGAGCGAGCGACTCGGCATTCGACTTGGTGCGATGCGTCGTGCCGAAGCCGGGCATGGACACGGCTGTGATACCAGTGCGCGGCAGCCCCAGTGCATCGAAGGCACGCACGGTCACAAGCAGCGCTAGCGTGGAGTCCAAGCCGCCCGAAAGGCCGATAACCGCAGCCTTGGTACCCGTGTGGGCAAGGCGGGTCTTGAGGCCCGCAGTCTGCAGATCGAGGATCGTCTCGCAGCGCTCGGCCAAGTCGCCGTGGTCGGCCGGCACAAAGGGCGCGCGCGGGAAAACGCGGTCGATATCGCAGGCATCGCGCAGGACAGGTTCTTCGGCCAGCACGCCCTCAAACGAAAACTCAACGGTCGTGGCCTCCGGCGCATCGTCCGCGCGCGTCCACGTCGTCGAGCGACGGCGCTCGGCAGCCAGACGGTCAAGATCGACATCGGCGACGGCCATATCGCAGGTAAGCAGTTTGGTCGCGGCGAGCTTCGAACCGTTTTCGTAGACGAGGTTCTCGCCTGCAAAGACCATGTCGGTCGTGGACTCGCCCTCGCTCGCGTCCGCATAGGCATAGGCACAGTACAGGCGCGCGCTCTGATTGGAAATGAGGCTGCGGCGGTAATCTGCCTTACCGATAATCTCGTCCGAGGCCGACGGGTTGAGAATCACCGTGGCACCGGCAAGCGCCATCTCGGTCGAAGGGGGCGCCGGCACCCACAGGTCCTCACAGACCTCAACACCCAGCACCAGGTCCTCGGCGCCCTCATCACAGCAACGGTAGACAAGCCCCGAACCCAGCGGAACCGGACCCTGACCGGCAAATTCAACCCACACGGGATCCGCAGGCGCCGGAGCAAACCAGCGGTGCTCGTAGAACTCGCCATAGTTGGGAAGATACTTCTTGGCCGTAAGGCCCAAAAGCTCGCCCGCGCAGCACACGGCGGCGCAGTTGTAGATATTCTCGGCAACTGCAACGGGAAGACCGATGGTAAAGACAATCGGCAGCTCACGAGTCTCATCGAGGATATGCACCAAAGCAGCCTCGCAGGCATGCAGTAATGTGCGGTTATGGAACAGATCGGCCACGGTATAGCCGCACAAGTTGAGCTCGGGCAGCACCAGAGCACGAACGCCGCGCTCGACAGCCGCGCGAACAGCCGCTAACGCAACCTCGGCATTGCCCTCGACATCGGCCACGCGAATCTGCGGCGACGCCGCCGCCACACGCAAAAAGCCATCAGACTGAGAAAGGTGAAGATTCATAAGAACGCTCCCGTGCGTAGCCGCCGTTCCAAACAATTAGCAAGCCCTATTGTAGTTCAATCGCTGTGCCCAGCCGCACCCCACCAATTTGGTGAGCTATTGATAACTTGATGATATCTGGCAAACGACATACGCGATTCACATCTGGTGGGTACCCTGATGGCTACACGAAACGAAGCAGATTTACACCGGGAGGACCCCGTATGACAACCAAGTACACCGACGCGCCGCGCACGCGCGTCATGACACCGGCCGCGCTCAACAACGGCGTGCACGAAAACCATTCCATCGGACAGACCATGGCCATCGCGCCCAAAAAGGGCCTGTTCGATGACATTTCCATTCCCCAGATCATCGCTGGCGCCGCAGCCGCCGCCACAAGCGTCGCGCTTGCTTCCAAGATTGGTATCGCTGGTTCAGTAATTGGCGCCGCCGTGAGCTCGGTCATCACCGTTGTGTCCTCGCAGGTCTACCGCCACTTTATCTCTGCCAGCGCCGAAGCAATCAAGGGCACGCATGCCGCTGTCGACTATCCTGCCGGCGCCTATGAGCCCGTTGAGCTTAATGCCGAGGAGCACCTGGGCGGCGCCGCGACCACGCAGGAGATGCGCCAGGTTGCGGGGCGTGCGACCACGGCGCGCGTTGCCCCTAACAGCCTGCGCGCCAAGGCCGCGGCAGAGCGCAGCCAGACGCAAAAGAAGGTCATCGTCTTCTCGATCGCCATCGCCATCGTCGCGGTCATCGCCTGCACCGGTGCCATCCTTATAACCACCGCCGGTGAGGGTCTGGGCGAGCGCCCCGAGCCAATCCTTTCGTCGCGCACGACCGAGAGCGATGCAAATGGCAACACCCAGTCGCAAGATCAGCAGGCACAGGCGGACGGCACGCAAGACAGTTCTACCTCTGCCGATTCGTCCTCGAACACCCAAAACCAATCGCAGGGCACCGATTCCTCTACGGCCAACAGTGGCACGCCGTCCGACACGACCAACTCAAGCCAAACAACTGACGGTTCACAGCCAAACACGGGAGGCCAGACGAGCGACACCACGTCGGGAACGGGTGCAGCAGACAGTAGCAACACCAATTCGAGCGGCACCACGTCGGGCACGACATCTGACAGTTCAAGCCAAGGCACGGCATCGGGCAACTAAGCACATTTGCCTCTCATAGATAACCGACCTGTATAACGGGCGCGAATCGAAAGCGGTTCGCGCCCGTTTGCCTTGGGCGCCGCCATGGCGAACGCCATGCGATGGTAAGATGCTTTACATGTGTAAAGAGGAGATTTGCCATGAGCAAGACAATAGTTAGGCCCACGCTTTCGCTGAGCAACCACATCTATCTGTATCGCCTGCTGCGCGACGCGATTGGGTGCGGCAAGCAAACGTTTATGACGCAGGTCGAGGAGGCGCTCGCCGCCGGCGACATGACCGCTTATGACCTGGGCTTCGAGTCCACGCGCGAGCTGCTCGAGGAGCTCAACGACTGCATTAAGCTGACCGTCTTTAAGGGCGGCCGCCTGTATGCCACCGTCATCGCCAACGATGCCTGGGATGCCGCCCTTGCCAAAGGCGAGGACAAGCCCAAGGCTGCCAAGGGCGCCAAGCAGTCCTACAAAAAGAAGAAACGCGGCGAGAAGGACCTCAAGGCCGTGCGTCCCAAGCACGTTAAACGTCCCAAGCCAGAAACCATGGTTGAAGCCGCGCCGGAACCCGAGCCCGAGGCAGAGATCGAAGTCGCTATTGAGGTAACAGCAGAAACCGAAATCGCCGCCACGGCCGATTCCGAAGTCATATCCGAGCAGGAAGCCACTGTTGAG
Source organism: uncultured Collinsella sp. (assembly GCA_902474645.1). Classification (GTDB taxonomy): domain Bacteria; phylum Actinomycetota; class Coriobacteriia; order Coriobacteriales; family Coriobacteriaceae; genus Collinsella. The sequence continues at coordinate 2,436 of CABRWN010000050.1, read as the reverse complement.
CTCAACGAAGCGCCCAAGTCGACAACCGAAGAAGCCGCTGACCAACCCGAGACGTCTGCGTTCCAAAACAGCGATGTCTTTGGTGACAAGGCCGAGGACGACCAGTCCGACGAGCCCGCCGATCAAGGCGTTACCGAGTCGGCGCCGGAGCCCGAGACGCCGCAGCCCGCCATCTCGCTCACGGTCGTCTATGACCCCGAGAACGCCAACGCCGGCATCACCACCATGGCATCCACGCCCATCGAGGTAAAGTCGAGCGTCGAGAATCAGAGCGCTCCGCAAGTCGAGCTCGACACCGCGACCGCAGACGCACCCGCCATCGTCGAGCCCGCAGATTCCGCGGCGATGCCGAAAGCGGACACCGAATCAGTACTCGGCACCGAACCCGCGCCCGTCATCGAGGTGACGCCCGTCAATGAGCAGGCCTCCGCACCGGCGATGGCGCCGGCCCCCGCACCCGCAGCACCGACCATCCCCGAGGACTTCCCCATCGATTTCGCAACCGAGGTCTTCTGCCCCGGCCCGTTGCTACACCAGCTGTCGACCTATCTCCCCTACGGCGCCGACACGCTCGGCATCATCGGCGAGTACTACTGGATCGCCCGCGAGCGCGGTACCATCGAGGCCGCGCGAAACCGCGCAAGCTTCCCCCTGCACTATACGCAGGCCGGCGAGCGCCACGAAGTCACCGTGCGCATTCGCCGCAACACCACCGGTGGCCTCGGATCCACCTGGGCCATCGATAAAGTCGAAGAACCCGAGCAGTAACGACAAACGGCTCAAATCCAAATCAGGATTTGAGCCGTTTTTATTTGTTGATGTTGCGTAACCAACAGCGAGCGGGCCGCAAGTGCCCCAGGTTGCCGTGAAAGAGGAGCGACGCGTACTTCGGTACGCGAGCGACGGCTTGAACGGCAAGATGGGGTGCTTGCGACCCGCGCAGCGTCGAGCAGTTACGCGGTTTGGAAAACCGCGTAACGATCTAGTCGCGCGTCAGCTTACGGTGAATACGATGCGGCTGGGCTGCGTCCTCGCCTAGGCGCTCGATGCGGTTGGCCTGATAGGCCTCGAAGTTGCCCTCGAACCAATACCAGTTGCCCGGGTTCTCGTCGGTGCCCTCCCACGCCAGAATGTGCGTGGCGACACGGTCCAGGAACATACGGTCGTGGCTAATGACCACCGAGCAGCCCGGGAACTCGAGCAGCGCCGCTTCGAGCGAGGACAGCGTCTCGACGTCGAGGTCGTTCGTGGGCTCGTCAAGGAGCAGCAGGTTGCCGCCCTGCTTGAGCGTGAGCGCCAGGTTCAGACGGTTGCGCTCGCCACCGGAGAGCACGCCAGCGCGCTTCTGCTGGTCCTGGCCCTTAAAGCCAAAGCTCGCCACGTACGCGCGGCTGGGGACCTCGGTCTCGCCGACCATCATGTGGTCCAGGCCGTCCGAGACGACCTCCCATAGGTTCTTATCGGGGTCGATGCCGGAACGGTTCTGGTCGACGTAAGAAATCTTGACGGTCTCGCCCACCTCGAGCTCGCCCGAAGTCAGCGGCTCCAAACCCACGATGGTCTTGAACAGCGTGGTCTTGCCCACACCGTTGGGACCGATGACGCCCACGATGCCGTTACGCGGCAGGGTGAACGAAAGGTCGTCGATGAGCACGCGGCCATCGAACTCTTTGTGCAGATGATGGGCCTCGAGCACCTTGTTGCCCAGACGCGGGCCCACAGGGATGCGAATGTCGGTCCAGTCGAGCTTCTGGCTTGCGCGGGCCTCGGCCTCCATCTCCTCGTAGCGAGCCAGACGGGCCTTGTTCTTGGCCTGGCGGGCCTTGGGCGAGCTGCGCACCCACTCGAGCTCGGCCTCCATGCGCTTGGCGAGTTTGGCGTCGCGGTTGCCCTGCGCCTCGATACGCGCGGCCTTGGTCTCCAGATACGTGGAGTAATTGCCCTTGTAGGGATAAAGGTGACCACGGTCGACCTCGCAGATCCACTCGGCAACGTTATCCAGGAAGTAGCGATCGTGCGTGACGGCAAGCACCGCGCCCTGGTAGTTATGCAGGAAGTGCTCGAGCCACAGGATCGACTCGGCGTCCAGGTGGTTGGTGGGCTCGTCGAGCAGCAGCAGGTCCGGGGCCTCAAGCAGCAGCTTGCACAGGGCCACACGGCGGCGCTCGCCACCGGAGCACACGTTGACCGGGGTGTCCGGATCGGGGCACTGCAGGGCGTCCATCGCCTGCTCAAGCTGGGAGTCGAGATCCCAGCCGTCGGCGGCGTCGATCTCGGTCTGCAGCTTGCCCATCTCTTCCATTAGCGCGTCGAAGTCGGCGTCCGGGTTGGCCATTTCTTCACCGATCTCGTTGAATCGGGCGACCTTCTCGGCAATCGGGCCGAATGCCATCTTGATGTTCTCGCCCACGGTCTTGGTGTCGTCCAGCGGCGGCG
>CABRWN010000049.1 GCA_902474645.1 uncultured Collinsella sp. | reverse complement strand
CATTGCCCCACAGTCTCCCGCCGGCGTGCCGCCGTTTATTGCGGAGGGCTTGCGGTCGGGAACGCTCACGCAAGAGGAGGTGGACGAATGGAGATTGCTATGCCCCTCGTCGTAGGGGGTTTGGCGGGGCTTTCTGTCGCGACGGCGTGTGGGGTAGAGCCTCGTGTGCCGCGGATGCCGCCGGCGGAGCTGGCGCGCCAGACGCTCGAATCGATGGCGGAGAAACTGCCCCGTGAGTTGGCGGAAAACGACCTGCTGACAAAGATTGCCCGCTCGTGGGCGTCGCTGATCCCCGCAGATCGCCTTGGGCTTGCTATTGAGGATAACGCGGCTCGTCTGGCATTTCTGCTGCTGTCGAGCGGTATCTGCAGCGTTTTGCTGGCCGTTACGTCGTTGTCGCCCATCGGCTTTGTCTTGGGGCTGGTGGCGCCGTTTGGCGTGGGCGCCGCGCGTGACACCTTCGATCGCCGACGCGAACAGCATGATGTAGAAGAGGCCATGCCCGAGGCATTCACAGCGTTATCCATGTCGCTTGCCTCGGGGCATTCGCTGGCACAGGGTATGCGCTTTGTGGGCGCCCATGCGCAAGAGCCGGTGCATACCGAGTTTTTGCGGGTGGCGGCGGCAATCGATTGCGGTATCTCGGCGACCGACGCACTCGATGACCTACTCGTTCGCATCGATGCTCCCGGCCTTTCGCTTGTCACCTTGGCGCTCAAAGTATCGCAGCGTACCGGGGCTCCGCTTGCCGGCTTGCTGTCCGAGGCGTCGAGCATGGTGGGTGAGCGCATTGAGCTCAAACGCCGTCTGGACGTTAAGACGTCACAGGCGCGTATGTCGGCACACATGGTCGCGGCGATGCCGGCGGGCATGTGCGCGGTGCTGGCTTTGCTTTCGGCAGACTTTCGCCGCGGTCTTGCGACGCCGGCTGGTGCGGGCGCCGTGGTACTGGGACTTGCCCTCAACGTCGTTGCCCTGGTAGTTATCCGGCGCATTATGCGGGTGGAGCTATGAGCGCCCTGGTCGGGGCCGCGGCTTGTCTGTGTGCCCTGAGTGTATTTGCCGCGACAGGTTTGGAGCGTGCGGATGCTTGCAAGATTGCAGAGACGTGCAAGCGCGAGGCGGTACTGGTCATTGCTGCGGGCTACTCGGTGATTGATACCCTGACTGCGCGAATGAAGGGCGCGATTGGGGCGGGCGGCCCGGCGCGGGTGTCGCTCGGTGAGGTGTCCGAGATGATCGACGTGGTGCGCCTGGGTCTTTCTGCCGGCCTTTCGTTTGACGCGGCGCTCGAGATTTTCTGTGCCAATCGTCGGTCGGTGCTGGCCGTTCGTCTTGAACGAGCTTGCATGGCGTGGCAGGTGGGCGTGGGGACGCGCGAGGCCGAGCTGTTGGCTGCCGCGCGTGATTTGGACGTGAGGGCGCTCGAGACCTTTGCCATCACGGTGGGGCAGGCGCTTGCGCTGGGCGCCCCGCTGGCCGAGACGCTGGCTGCTCAAAGTCGCGAGATCCGTGCGGCCCATCGCGCCGCAGTCGAGCGCGAGATCGAGCGCGCGCCGGTCAAGTTGCTGATTCCCACCGGCACGCTCATCTTGCCGGCGTTGCTTCTGTCCATATTGGGCCCGCTGCTGGGAGCAGGCGGGATGATGTAGGGAGGAATACATGAACACGATGACCGACATTGCGGGCAAGGCTTGGAGCTGGGCTTTTTGCCGGGCAATCCGCGCTCGCCAGCGTGCCAAGGCGCTGTTGCGGGAGGAGAGCGCGCAGGGCACTACCGAATACGCCATCTTGGTCGGCGCGCTCGTAGTGATCGCGATTATCGCCATCGTCGCGTTTAAGAGCAAAGTCGAAGAACTATGGAACGCGATCAAAGACGGCATCAACAGCCTGTAGGAGGCAGGCGGTTTGTTGGTTCGCCGCTGGTGCTCGTCTGTTTGCTCGTGGCAATAGCGGTGACGCTTTGGGGGCTGGGTGCTGCGCGACAGCAGCGTCCAGGCGCTACTGCCGATTTGGGATCGGGCTCGGCGGCGGTGTCACAGGCGGAAGGCGCGGGAGATATGGGCGGTCAGAATGCCGCCGTCACGGCTCGGACCTTTTTGCAGGCGCTCGACGAGCGGGCCGCCAGCGCGACGGAGCCGTCTGCAGACAACGCGATCGCGGTTCGACTCGCATGGTCCGAGGACCGGCCGATGACCGAGGCAGCGGCAGACCTGTTGCGTACCTACCGCGAGGTGCCCACGGCCCAGCTCGCCCTGAGCGGCTATCTCGATATTAAGGGCAACGTATGGGGCGCCATCGTGCGCGATGGGCGAGGCTGGGTCGACATGGTGACGGTTGCTGCGGATGCCGGCGATGCCTCGTGCCACCTGCGTGCCGTGCGTCTGGTTCCGCAAACAACGGAGTCAAAGGAGGGGCCGTGAAATGCATACTGTCCTGCGCGAGGAATCTGCTCAGTCGACCGTCGAATACGCCATCGTCACCGTGGCACTGTTATCGATCGTGCTGGCGATTGCGGGGCTTTGGCGCGCTGGCACCGATGGGCGCTTGGCGGCGCTGGTCGAGCGGGCGGCGTCCCATGGCGTCGCCCCATCGTCGGTTATCGATGCCGCGACGGGTGCCAAGGACATCGCTCTGTATTGATATCGCGTGCGAGGATCGGGCGCAGTCTACGGTCGAGGCCGCCTTTTTGCTGCCGACGTTTTTGACGCTTATCTTGCTCGCGTTGCAGCCGGTGTGCCTGCTCTATACGCGCGCGGTCATGGAGTCCGCCGCCGCCGAGACCGCGCGGCTTATGACCACGACGACGGTTGAGGACGACGATGACCTTAAGGAGTTCACTCGCCGCAGACTTGCCGCGGTGCCCAACGTCTCGATTTTTCATGCCGGCGGGCCGCTGTCGTGGGATATCGAGTTGGGGCGGGCCGGTGCCGGCGGCGTTTCGTCCGTGTCTGTTGCCGGCGAGGTTAAGCCGCTGCCCGTGATCGGTGCATTTGTGCAGGCCATGGGCAGTGCGGGTGAGGGCGGCTATGTCGAGCTCAAGGTCGACGTCTCGTATCGATCGCGTCCCGAATGGCTGGAGGGAGATTATGATTCATGGATTGCGGCATGGGATTAGGCGCTGCCTGCTGCGGGCGACGCAAGGGTTTGCGGCCCGCCGTCGACCAGGCGCTCGCCGCAAGCGGGGCGGCTTTATGGGCCGTGCCGGTATCGACTTGTTTATCGAAGACGGTGCCTATACCACGCTCTCCTCTGCGGTTGTCATTCTGGTGGTGCTTACGCTGCTGTTTTCGTCGACCGCGGCGATATGGAGCATGTCGCGCGCCGGAGACACCCAGGTGGCGGCCGATAGCGGTGCACTGGCGGGCGCCAACGTGGTGTCGTCCTATCACACGGCCGCCACGGTGGTCGATGCGAGTATTTTGAGTTTGGGCCTGGCGGGGTTTGCCACGATCGGCACCGGCTTGGTTGCCATTCTCATTCCGGGCGCCGAGGTTGTCGGCAGCGATATCATCGATACGGGAACCCGGATCATTAAAACGCGTAACAAGTTTGCCAAAAGTGCGGCAAAGGGCCTGCAAAAGATCGAGACCGCCTTGCCGTACCTGGTTGCCGCGCGCGCCATGCAGGCAGTATCGGCGCAGGATACCGACGGCGTGACCTATACCGGTACGGCGCTTGCCGTGCCTAGGACATCTGAGTCGGATTTTGTTGCGCTCGAAGGATCCGAAATCTCGACCGATGCCATTAAAGATGCGTCGGAAGATCTGGAGCGCGCGGCCGAGGAGCTACAAAAAGCATCGGAGGAGACGGCGAAGGCCAAAGAGCGCGCCTGGCTAGCGGATTGCGGTGGATCGGATAAAGGTTCGGTCGGCAGCTGTTCGTGTATGTGGGAGCGTGCGAAAAGCCTAACGGATCTCTCCGGTGTTCAAAATCCGCATTACTCATCGAGCGTTACGTGGGAGCCTCAAGTTGCCCTTAATCGCGCGAAGGACTACTACCATTGGCGTCTGACAAACGAGAAGCCCCAAGGCTCGAGTGTCGAGATGAAGGCAGAGTCTGCGGCGCGTAAGGCGTTTTATACCTATGCGAGCGCGGAGCTCGATCGGGCATATATAACCGAGAACGGAGACAGGGTTTCCTCCTATATTCCGCTGCTGCCGCGCAACTCTGATGAGGTCCGGGCGACGGAACTCTATACCGATGCGGTGTGGCCGACGAGCGTGAACGATGACAAGGCGTATCTGCATTACGGGACGACCTGCCCTAACTATAAGAAAGGAACGCCGAGCGGATTTGCTTCGGTTGCCGATTACGATGGGCAGGACAAATGCAGCAAGTGCCATTTTGGCGTTTCGTCGCTTGGTGCTGTTGCGGCGCCTTCAACCTCTATCGAAAACGGCTTCGAGTATCACTTTGACAAGTTTAAAGACGCCCTGGAGGACTACGTCGACTGTCGCAACAAGGAACTCGAACTCGAGCGTCAGACCGAGGACGAAGCTGACCGTGCGGGCAATGCGTTCGATACCGCCATCAAAGAACTTTCCGGTGAGCGCCCGCGCATCGCGCCGCCCGGTCGCAATGGCGTGGTCGCCTTTGCGGTCTCGGGCGCTATCTCCAGTCCCGACGAGCTCAACTCTTCGTTTAACACGGCAGTTGAGCTTGGCGATCGTGGTGCAATTTCTGCTGCAGTGCTCGCGCCCGATGATGCGACGGCACAAAATAACGTTCTCTCGCGGTTTTTCTCGACGCTGGAGGAGCGTTCGGGCGGCGTTGCCGGCGTGCTCGACGGCGTTATGGATGTTTGGGGTCGCCTACTTGTGGGGTACGGAGACATCCAGGGTGCGGCCGACGAGCTTATGGGAGAGCTGATCGGTGGCTTGGGAGGGAGTAGCGGCGCGTTGGGCTCCATCGCGTCCTGGCTCGGTGACACCGTCTCGTCCTCCGTGGCGGCGCTGGGACTCGAACCGTGCGATTTGCGTCTGCGAAAACCGGTGCTGACCGATACCGCCAATGTCATCAAAAGTCCGGGGTCCGATATCGCAGGCATCTCCAAAGCTCAAGATACCCTGCGAAAAATCCCCTTGGGCGTGACTGACCCCAAGGCACTTTGCGAGGCCTTGGAATATCACGTCGAGCGCACCATCAGCAGCGCGGTGTTCACACTTGCGGAGATCCCGCTGCCCGGCGGCCGCTCCATCCCGCTCACTGTCGATGTTGCCACGCTGGTGGGAGCTTTTGGCGGTGGGTCGTAATGGGCGTTCGCACGGGCTTGCGCGAGGAGTGTGCCCAGGCGACGGTCGAGATGGCCGTGGTCACGCCTGTCCTGCTCGTGCTGGCTCTCATCGCGTACAACGTCATGATCTTTGCCGGCGCGGCCGCGCGCTTCGACCGCGTGGTGCCCGACATCGTGCTGGCACACGCTGTGGCGCCGGGCGGGGAGGGTGACGAGAGCTCCATTGACGCTTCCGCGACCGTTCAAGCTCAGATTCAGGATGCTATGGAGGGATACGACCTACAGGTCGAGGTCTCGAGCGAACAAGGCACGGCGTCATCGGATGGTGGTCTGCTCTCTCTTTCTGGCACGTTTAGGACCTATACCTGCACCATGCACTACGAGACGTGGCCGAGTTCGCTGAGCATCGCCGGCGTTTCCCTGGGGGCGCCGGCCGTGCTCACGCATGAACGCGCGGTGACGGTCGATCCATGGCGTCCGGGGGTGGTCATGTGACCGCGGTCTCGTCCTATATCGCCTACGCGCGGGCGCTCAACAGGTTGGGCTGGACGCCGGCCGAGTTTGTGGTGGCGGAGTCGTTTACCGTGCGTCTGCGCGGCATGCTGGGACGGCGGCCGATTGCCGCCAGCGGACTGCCGCTTGTCATGACGTTTCCGCGCTGCTCCTCGGTTCACACCTGCTTTATGGCCTATCCCATCGACATTGCCTTTATCGATCGCAGCGGCAATGTCCTCGCATGCTACGAAAACGTACGCCCTTGGCGTATGTGTTCCTGTCCCGGTGCCTGGGCGGCACTCGAACGCCCTTCAATTCTCACCTCGCCCTCCGTCTTTCAACGAGTGCCGGCTTAAGGGACTGAGTGAAAACTTCTTGTGGCCGGTTGATGCTTCTGACGTGCCGTTCTATAGGAGCGAGATCGTGGCCGATGTCGCGCTCAAAAACTTTTTTAAAATTCTCGGTTGACCGGAGCGCGTCCTTGGTTATACTAATCAAGCCTTGAAACAAGGCACACCTCAAATGGCTGGGTAGCTCAGTTGGTAGAGCAGAGGACTGAAAATCCTCGTGTCAGGGGTTCGATTCCCTTCCCCGCCACCTTGAATTGACTAGGACCTCTGCAAAGGGGTCCTTTTCTTTTACCGAGGGCTCCTGCGGAAAATGCATCCCATTATTGAGCGGAAAAACGGAACGAGCTTTCCGGCGCGCGTGTGCATTTCGGCGCACCATCTCGGGCCCGTCTGCCCGGACATTCCTCCCACTTTTGCGCCACTTTGTAGACCGTTCGGTCGCCTGTCCGCACGCGCGGGTATACTCAAAACGATACTTTTCCTATGCAATGCGATGCAGGTTCGACCTGCGCGATTCGAAGGGGGCCGTGATGGAGAGGATTCTCGGCGTTAATCTCTCTGGCTGGTTTATTCCCGAGCCCTGGGTGACCCCGTCGCTCTATGCAGCGACTGGAGCATCCAATGCAGCCGAGCTGCAGGAGGCCATGGGCACCGCTGCCTATAACGAGCGCATGCGTCGCCATTACGAGACGTTTGTGAGCGAGGACGATTTTCGCCGTATGGCGCAGATCGGTCTCAACGCCGTGCGCCTGCCGGTGCCGTGGTATGCCTTTGGCTCGCAGGAGTCCGACGCTTCCTACATCTCGGTCGTCGATTATATTGACCGTGCTATTGAGTGGGCCGACAAGTACAACATCCGCGTACTGCTCGATTTGGCGACTGTACCCGGCGGTCAGGGCGATTCCAACGATTCGCCCACCACGCCGGAGGCTGTTGCCGAGTGGCATTCGTCCACCAACGGCCGTCACGTTGCGCTCGATGTGCTCGAGCGCCTGGCCGATCGCTACGGCGAGGCCGAGAGCCTGCTAGGCATCGAGCTGTTGGATACGCCGCAGATGAGCGTACGCAAGAGCCTCTTTACCATGACGGACGGTATTCCGGCGCACTACCTGCGCAACTTCTATCGTGACGCGTACGAGCTCGTCCGTTCGTATATGCCCGAGGATAAGATCGTCGTCTTCTCGTCGTCGGGGCATCCCAGCGAGTGGAAGCATTTTATGCGCGGCGCCAAGTACAAGAACGTCTACATGGACCTTCACCTGTACCATTACCGCGACGAGTATGCGCTCGACATCACGAGCCCCCGCGGTCTGACGACGGCGATTTCGCGCAACAAGCGTGAGCTCAAGGAGGCAATCTCGACCGGATTCCCCGTTTTGGTGGGTGAATGGTCGGGTGCGGCGATTTTTGCCAACTCATCGGTTACGCCCGAGGGCCGCAATGCCTACGAGCGCGTGTTCATCGCCAACCAGCTGGCATCGTTTGCGCCGGCGGCTGGCTGGTTCTTCCAAACATGGAAGACCGAGAAGCGTATTGCAGCATGGGACGCCCGCGCGGCACTCGGCACGCTCGAGCGCGGCATGATTGAATAGGTTGATATGACGCAAAACAGCGCCCGCACGGGCAAACTTTATGTGGTCGGTACGCCCATCGGCAATCTGGGCGACCTGTCCCCGCGCGTCGGCGAGGCCTTTGCCGCCGCCGATGCCATCTGCTGCGAAGACACGCGTGTGACCTCAAAGTTGCTGATGCACCTAGGCATCTCCAAGCCGCTCGTTCGTTGCGACGAGAACGCTATCGCAAGTCGCGCAGCCGGCCTGGTCGACCGCCTGCTGGCGGGGGAGACCCTCGCCTTTGCCTCGGATGCCGGTATGCCGAGTGTGTCTGATCCCGGCCAGGCTTTGGTTGAGGCGGCGCGCGAGGCGGATGTGCCTGTCGAGGTTATTCCCGGCCCCTCTGCTTGCGTCACGGCGCTCGTATCGTCCGGTATTCCCTGCGAGCATTTCTTCTTCGAAGGCTTTTTGGGTCGCAAACACGGCGACCGCGTGCGCCGTTTGCAGCGTCTTGCCGTGGTGCCCGGCGCGCTCATCTTCTACGAGTCTCCACATCGCATCGTCGCGACGCTCGAGGCCGTGGCCGAGGTCTTTCCCCAGCGCGATGTTGCCGTCTGCCGCGAACTCACCAAGCTGCACGAGGAAGTCTTGCGCGGACCCGCCGCCCAGATAACCGAGGAGCTGCGTGCCCGTGGCGAGGTAAAGGGCGAGATCGCGCTGGTCATCGCGCCGCCGAGTGAGGACGAGGAGGCCGGTACCGTGCCGGTTGGCGCCGCAGCGGTAGACCCCGACGAAGCCCTGCGCGAGGACATTCGCACCGCGCTCGAGGAGGGAGAGCCCGCCTCCGCGGTGGCAAAGCGCCTGTCACAGAAGTACTCGCGCCGCAAGCGCGATGTCTATGCCATGGTGCTCGATATGCAATAGATGGAGGATATCCAGCCCTTGCGCTAGAATCATCCCCTGTATGCAACGTTTTTCTGGAGGACAAACCCCATGGATCAAAGCAAGCCTTCGTTCTTTATCACGACGCCCATCTACTACGTCAACGCCGATCCGCATCTGGGCACGGCTTATTCCACTATCATCGCCGACGTCCAGGCTCGCTATCGTCGCTCCGCCGGCTATAACGTCAAGTTCCTGACTGGCATGGACGAGCACGGCGAGAAGGTCGCCGAGGCTGCAGCCAAGCACAACATGACGCCGCAGGAGTGGACCGACAGCCAGGCTCCGCACTTCAAGGAGCTTTGGAGCAAGCTCGAGATCTCCAACGACGACTTCATTCGTACCACCGAGCCGCGCCAGCATCATGCCGTGCAGTATCTGTGGGAGCGCATGAAGGAGTCCGGCTACCTGTATAAGGGCAGCTATGACGGCTGGTACTGCGTGCCCGACGAGACCTACTTTACCGATACGCAGGTCCAGAAGGGTGACGAAGAGTACGGTAGCGTCGGCCAGCACCTGTGCCCCGATTGCCACCGTCCGCTTGAGCGCGTGCAGGAGGAGTCCTACTTCTTTAAGCTTTCCGCTTTCCAGGACAAGCTGCTCAAGCTCTATGACGAACACCCCGATTTTGTTGAGCCTGCGTTCCGCATGAACGAGGTGCGCAGCTTTGTCGAGGGCGGCCTTAACGACCTTTCCGTGAGCCGCACGAGCTTTGACTGGGGCATTCAGGTCCCGTTTGACGAGGGTCACGTGACCTACGTGTGGTTCGATGCACTGCTCAACTATATGACGGCCGTCGGCTACGGTGTCGACACCGACGAGGCGCGTGCCGAGCTGGCCTATCGCTGGCCCGCGCAGTTCCACATCGTGGGCAAGGACATCATCCGCTTCCACTGCGTCATTTGGCCCGCCATGCTCATGGCCATCGGCGAGGCCCTGCCCGAGCACGTCTTTGCCCACGGCTTCCTGACCGTGCGCAATGCCGAGACCGGCAAGGCCGAGAAGATGTCCAAGAGCCGCGGCAACGCCATCGCTCCGCAGGACGTTATCGACATGCTGGGCGTCGAGGGCTATCGCTATTACTTTATGACCGACGTGGTGCCCGGCACCGACGGCGCCATCAGCTTCGAGCGCATGGAGCAGGTCTACAACGCCGACCTGGCCAACAGCTGGGGCAACCTTATCTCGCGTTCGCTCAACATGAGCGGCAAGTACTTTGACGGTTGCGCGCCCGCCAAGCCCGCATCGTTCGATGCGTTCGACAACCCGCTGGCAAAGATTGCCGATGGCCTGGTCGATCGCTACATGGCCAAGATGGACGTGCTCGATTACGGTGGAGCCAAGGACGAGGTCATGGAGCTCATCCATGCCGCCAACCACTACATCGAGGACTCCGAGCCTTGGGCGCTTGCCAAGGACGAGGCCAAGGCTGACGAGCTGGCGTTTGTGATCTACAACCTGCTCGAGGCCATCCGCATTGCCGCTCACCTGCTGATGCCGCTCATGCCCCAGACTTCTGCCGAGACCCTGCGTCGCCTGTCCTGCGAGGACGAGGCCGCGAGCGACGACCTCAAGGGCATTTGCGCTTGGGGCCTGCTTGCTGGTGGTCAGCCCGTCGAGAAGGGCGAGCCGCTGTTCCCGCGTCTGGGCTAAGCCGCTGCGCGCCATATCGGCAATTTGCTGTTTAGATGTAAGGGCATGGCCGCAACGGTCCATGCCCTTTTGTTTCAAGACGCCGCCACCATGCTAAGGAGGCAACTATGACAACTTCGCCTTTGGCAAACCCCACGGCAACTAGGGAGCTGCTAGAGGAGTTTGGCCTTGCGACCAAGCATCGCCTGGGCCAAAACTACCTGATCGACAACCATGTGATCGAACGTATCTGTGAGCTCGCTGAAATTGCGGGCGATGAGCGCGTGCTTGAGGTCGGCCCGGGTTGCGGCACGCTGACGTTGGCCCTGCTGCAGGAGGCGGCGTGCGTCACATCGATCGAGGCCGATCCCGAGCTTGAGCCGGTGCTTGACGCCCATGCCGCCGACTATGCCAACTTCCGCTTTATCATGGGCGATGCGCTCAAGGTGACGCCGGAGCAGATTGAGCAGGCCGCCGGTGGTGAGCCCACGGTGTTTGTCGCGAATCTGCCCTATAACGTGGCGGCGACGATCATCCTTCAGTTCTTTCAGACGATGCCCGCGCTTAAGCGCGCCGTCGTCATGGTGCAAAAGGAAGTTGCAGATCGTATTGGCGCAGTGCCGGGTAACAAGACCTATGGCGGCTACACGGCAAAGCTCGGCCTGTATGCGCAGGTGACGGGGCGCTTTGAGGTGCCGCCGCGCTGCTTTATGCCGGCGCCGCATGTGGATTCTGCCGTGGTGCGCATCGATCGCGTTGAAGGCGTGGTACCCGAGGGCATCGCCCGCGAGTTTGTGGCTCGTGTGATCGACGCTGCATTTGCCCAGCGCCGCAAGACGATCCGCAACTCCATGAGCGCCAACGGCTTTGCCAAGGACGTGCTCGACGCCGCCTTTGAGGCCTGCGGTATCGCACCTACCACGCGCGCCGAGACGCTCGACGTCGCCGCCTTTGTCCGCTTGGCCCAGGAGCTTTCCCATGACGCCTAATGTCGAACGCGTGACGTTTACCAAGAAAAAGAAGACGGTTGCTTGTCCCGTGCCCTTGGCGCCGCTTGCCGACACGCACGCGCATCTGCTTTCGTTTTGGAGCAAAGAAGTGCCCGAGACGCTCGTGCGTGCCAAAGCCGCGGGCGTCGACCTGCTGGTGACGATGTTCGACCCCATCGCTGACAAACGCAGCGTGACGGACTATAGCGACTGGCTCGTGCGCGAAATTCTGCCGATGCGGGATATTCCGCAGGTCAAGTATCTCGCTGGCGTTCACCCCTATGGCGCGCCGGATTATACCGACGGCATTCACGCACAGGTCGTTGCCGCGCTCGATGACCCTTTGTGCGTCGGCATCGGCGAGATCGGTCTGGACTACCACATGGATTACGACGACGATATTGCGCCGGCGCCCCACGACGTGCAGATCGACTGTATGGCGCGCCAACTCGAGATTGCCGTACGCCGCAATGTGCCGGTAGAGCTGCATCTGCGTCATGAGGATACGGACGAGGAGCGCACCTCGCATGTGGACGCCTACAACGTGTTGCGCGAGGTCGGCGTGCCCCAGGCCGGTTGCGTACTGCACTGCTTTGGCGAGGACCGAGCCACGATGGAGCGCTTTGTGGATTTGGGTTGTTACATCGCCTATGGCGGCGCGGCTACCTTTAAGCGCAACGACGACGTGCGCGAGGCATTCGCGGCAACCCCGCTCGACCGTATTTTGTTCGAGACGGATTGTCCCTATATGGCTCCGGAGCCCATTCGCGGTCTTGAGTGCGAGCCTGCAATGATTTCCATCACAGCAAACGCGCTGGTCAACGACCGCGTCGATCGTACCGGCGAGGACGCTGAGGCAATCGCTCGAGCCGCCTGGGAAAATGCCTGCAAACTTTTTCAAAAATAGTTCTTGCGTTCGCGGTGGCGCTCCGTTATTCTAATTCCTGCACGCGGGCGTGGCGGAATTGGCAGACGCGTACGGTTCAGGTCCGTATGGGGGCAACCCCATGAAGGTTCAAGTCCTTTCGCCCGCACCATTAAATGAAAGAGCTCCCAGCAATGGGAGCTTTTTTGTTATGGGCCCATCGCAGGGACTTGAACCTGC
>CABRWN010000048.1 GCA_902474645.1 uncultured Collinsella sp. | reverse complement strand
CGCACATGTGCGGATGAATGTGGGAGGTGTTCGGATAAAGTCGATAATCAAGGGCTCCTATGTGGTGGTTTTTCAGTTTGCCAACGATATGTGAACGGCTAAAAAAGTCTGCTATACTCTTTCCCGCTGTCCCCATCGTCTAGCGGCCAAGGACGCCACCCTTTCAAGGTGGATATCGCGGGTTCGAATCCCGCTGGGGGCACCATTTAAACTGAGAAGCCCGTTCACCCTCGCGGTGGCGGGCTTTTTGCTACCGATATGCCGGGATTCGAACCCGACAGGGTGCGGAGCTGAGGAAACGCGAAGCGTTTTCCAGCGCAGCACGCAAGGAGCGGATCGACGCAGCGGAAGCGGGCGGCGCCAGCCGCACGCGGACATCCCGCTGGGGGCACCATTTAAATCGAGAAGCCCGTTACCCCCGTGGTGACGGGCTTTTTTCTTCTCCAACGCCGGGATTCGAACCCCGAGGGCATAAAATCACACTGCCATCCAGGGCCCGTGGACAAAAAATAGCAAATATGAGTACTGTTACCAATTTAGTAACAGCGATTTCATGCCATCTGAAGGCGATTTAGACGCCAGGGGTCCTAAGGTGGAAGAATTGCAGGCGTTTTTCAGCTAAGTACTTGGACACATGTTGCGTAACACTGCATATTTTGCAAAAAGATAATGCTACAGGACTTGTGACAGTACTCATATTTGACGTTTTTTGCCCATAGCCCTTTATACCTAGGCAAATCGGCGGCAAAACGGGCTTCAAAGCGTCCTTCGCAAACAAAAACCGGGGCCCGCATGATGCGGACCCCGGCTCAATACCGTGACGATATGTCAGTTATGCTCTACACGTAGAACAGGATGTCGTCGTAGGTCGGGACCGGCCAGTAGTCGGCGGCCACGATCTCCTCCATTGCGTCCACGGCGGCGCGCAGCGTATCCATAGCGGGAACGACCTCGTGCGCGTACACGTTGGCCTGCTCCTGACCATCGAGGCCCTCGGCCTTCTGATGCACGGCGTCGAGCGCCTTGATGGAGTCGTTGATGGTGGTGATGCCGTTGCAGAGCTTGTTGAGCGTGTTCTGCTCGCACTGCATGGCGGCCTCAGCACCGGCGGCACGAATAGTCTCAAGGCCCTTAGCGACCTTGGTGGCATAGGCGGTAATGACCGGGCGATAGGTACGACGCGCCTCGCGAACCATCGTGGTGGCCTCGATGTTCATGAGCTTGTTGTACTTCTCGAGCTTGCAGTCGTAGCGGCACTGGGCCTCGGCCTTGGTCAGGACACCCGTCTCCTCAAAGAGCGCAATGGCCTTATCGGAAACAAAGGCGGGCAGGGCATCGGCCGTGGTCTTGTTGTTGGCAAGACCGCGCTTCTCGGCCTCGACGGGCCACTCATCGGAGTAGCCGTCACCGGAGAACAGGATACGCTGGTGATCGGTCAGCACCTTCTTGCAGTATTCGAGCGCGGCGTCCTGGAACTTATCCTCGGGCGTACCCTCAAGCGCGTCGGCGAAGGACTTGAGCGACTTGGCCACGGCGGCATCGAGCACCAGGTTGGAGTCGGAGACGTTCTGCTCGGAGCCGCAGGCACGGAACTCGAACTTGTTGCCGGTGAAGGCAAACGGGGAGGTGCGGTTGCGGTCGGTGTTGTCCTGCATCAGCTTGGGCAGGGTATCGGCACCCAGGTCAAGCACGCCGCGCGTGGCATGGACGGAAGCCTTGCCATCGATGATCTTCTCGACGACCTCGGTAAGCTGGTCGCCCAGGAAGATGGACATAATCGCCGGAGGAGCCTCGTTGGCGCCCAGACGATGGTCGTTGCCGGCCGAGGCAACGGAGGCACGCAGGAGCTCCTGATAGTTATCGACGGCCTCGATCACCGCGGTGAGGAAGACGATGAACTGCAGGTTGTCGAGCGGGGTGTCGCCCGGGTCGAGCAGATTCTCGGACTCGGTGCCAAGCGACCAGTTGTTGTGCTTGCCCGAACCGTTGATGCCCTCGAAGGGCTTCTCGTGCAGCAGGCAGACCAAGTCGTGACGGGAGGCGATGAGCTTCATTTTCTCCATCATGACCAGATTCTGGTCGATGGCCTCGTTGACTTCGCCATAGACCGGTGCGAGCTCATGCTGGCAGGGAGCAACCTCGTTGTGCTTGGTCTTGGCGGGAATGCCAAGCGCCCACAGTTCATCGTCCAGGTCCTTCATATAGGCCGAGACGGTGGGGCGGATAGCGCCAAAGTAGTGCTCCTCGAGCTCCTGGCCCTTGCAGGGAGCAGCACCAAAGAGGGTGCGACCGGTGATGACCAGGTCCTTGCGCTTGCGATAGGCGTCCTTCTTGATCAGGAAGTACTCCTGCTCGTCGCCCACGGAAGGAACGACCTTCTTGGGGGTCTTACCAAACAGCGCCAAAACGCGCTTAGACTCACGCGAGAGCGCGGTCATGGAGCGCAGCAGCGGGGTCTTCTTGTCCAGGGCCTCGCCCGTGTAGGAGCAAAAAGCCGTGGGGATGCACAGGACATCGTCCTTGATAAAGGCGGGGCTGGTGGGATCCCAGGCGGTGTAGCCGCGGGCCTCGAAGGTGGCACGCAGGCCGCCGTTGGGGAAGCTGGAGGCATCGGGCTCGCCCTGGATGAGGTTCTTGCCCGTAAACTTGGTAATGGCGGTGCCGTCGTGGTTGGGCTCCAGGAAGCTGTCGTGCTTCTCGGAAGTAATGCCCGAAAGCGGCTGGAACCAATGCGCGTAGTGCGTCGCGCCCTTGGAGATGGCCCAGACCTTCATGGCATGGGCAACGGCGTTGGCCACATCCAGGTCGAGCGGCTCACCGCCCTCGAGGGTTGCAGCAAGGCGCTTCCAAATGTCCTTGGGGAGGTAGTCCTTCATGACTTCCTCAGAGAACACCATGGTCCCGAAGCGGTCAGTAAGTTCGGCCATACGGAACTCCCTTCGTATCGGCACCGCGTGAGAAGCGGTGTTGATTACTAACGAACGAGTCATAGCTTAGACTCGCCGTGTTTCCGCGACATTACCGTTATGTTGCTGTCGCGAAACCAATCAATGAGGTTACCCTATCGAGGCGGCGTTGCCACCCTCAACAGCCAATCAACTGTATAAATTGCAGACCTCTCCGCATGGTTTAAGGGTAGTCAATTGAGAACGGGGCTCTATTAACTGGTATTTCGCATCAGATACCATTCACAATATATAGCCCCATCCTAGATTGACCGCCCTGTTATAGGAAGTACCGATAGCGAAGCGTTTTCGATTGGTATCACCAAATCGCGAGAGAAACTCCACCTTAGCGCGGTCGTGCTGTAGAATCCTTGCAACAAAACATCGCACCTAGGCATCTAAAGGAGCACGATATGCGCGTCGACGAGCTTTTTAAGCAGGCAGCATCCCAGGGCACCGTACCCGTTTCGTTTGAGATGTTCCCGCCCAAGGGCGAGCTGACCCTCGACACGGCTCGCAAAGTGGCAGGCAATCTGTGCAAGCTTTCGCCGAGCTTTGTCTCGGTCACCTGCTCAGCCGGCGGCTCGGGTAACGGTGCCACCACCGCCCCCATCGCGCATATGATTTCGAGCGAATTCGATACGCCCTCGGTAGCGCACCTCACCTGCGTGGGCCGCACCCACGCCGACATCGCCGCCAAGATCGACGAGTATCGCACCGCCGGCGTTGAAAACATCCTGGCCCTGCGCGGCGATCTTCCCGCTGGCGCGACCGAGGACGACAAGCCCGCCTCGGACTACGCCTACGCCCGCGACCTTATCCCCGAGCTCGTCGACGCCGGCTTTTGCGTGGGTGCCGCAGCCTACCCCGAAGGCCACATTGCCTGCGAGGATCTCAACCTCTCGGTCGAGCACCTCAAGCAAAAACAGGACGCCGGCGCGAGCTTCTTTGTGACGCAGCTCTTTTTTGACAACGAGTGCTTCTACCGTTTTCGCGAGCTTGCCGACAAGGCCGGTATCACCGTGCCCATTACCGCGGGCATCATGCCGTTTATGGGCAAGTCGCAGATCAGCCGCATGGTCTTTATGTGCGGCGCGTCGCTGCCCTCCCCCGTCATCAAGATTCTCGCCAAGTACGAGAACGACCCCGAGAGCCTGCAGGCAGCCGGTGTAGATTATGCCGCCCGCCAGCTTTGCGACCTCAAGGAGCACGGCGCCGACGGCCTGCACCTGTACACTATGAATCGCCCTGCGATCGCCGCAACCATTATGGAGCGCCTGGGGTAATGGAAAAACCGCACATCGATACAACCGCTGTCGAAGTGCCGGCCGACCTTGCGTCGCCGGCGCTTTACCGTGTCGATGCTGCGTACCATCCCCGTGTCGACCGCGCCGAGATGCTGCGGTACCTGGGTTACGGCGGCCAGCAGATTGAGCCCGAGCTGTCACGACGTATTGAGCTTGTGGTCGAGCGTCTGGAACTGGACATTGAGCCCCGTGGCGTGCGCCGCGTATTTGCCGTCGATGCCACGGGCGTGGACGAACAAAGTGAGCCTTGCATTCGCTTGATCGGCACCAACGTTGAGCTGCGCGGTCGCGATATCTATCGCCACCTCAAAGACGCCCGCTTTGCCGCGCTCATGGCATGCACCCTCGGCATGGACGCCGAGCGTCGCCTGCGCACCACGGGAGCCCAACATCCCCTGGAGGGCGCCGTGCTCGACGCCGCGTGCTCCGCTTACGTGGAAGCCGCCGTTGAGCAAATGGACCAGCAGGTCAAGACGGACGCCGCCGTTCATGGGCTCGCCGGCAACTGGCGCTTTAGTCCCGGCTACGGCGACTGCCCGCTCTCGGCCCAGCGCTCGATCGTCAATGCGCTCAACGCCACGCGGCTCATCGGGCTTACCGTCACACCCACCAGCCTGCTCATGCCCACCAAAAGCGTGACCGCGGTGATCGGCCTATTCGACGGCGAGGTCCACGACGCCCAGACCCGCCCCACCTGCAATATCTGCCGCATGCGCGAGCACTGCCGCTTCCGCGCCGCCCACACCACCTGCTATTCCAGCCATTAGGAGCCCTCGATGTTTACTCCGCTTATCACTCATGATTCTGACGGCACTGCATTGGCGGCACCCGTTGATGCCGCACGTCGCAACGGTGTCACGTACAAGACGCGCACGATCGACGATCTGCGCATTAAGGACGATCGCCTGTGTGCGGCCATCGAGGGCACGGGACACCTGCTGTTCGACGGCGGCATGGGCACCATGTTGCAAGCGGCCGGCATGAAGGCCGGCGCCCTGCCCGAGCTGCTCAACTTTGAGGAGCCCCAGGTTATCACCGATATCCAACGTCAATATGTCGAGGCCGGCTGCGATGTGATCACCGCCAACACCTTTGGCGCCAATGCCCACAAGCTCGACGGTGCCGCCACCGTGGCAGACGTCTTTGCCGCGGCCGTCACCTGCGCCCGCGAGGCCGGCGCCCGCTACGTCGCCGGCGATATCGGCCCCATCGGCGCGCTGCTTCGTCCCTTAGGTACCCTCAGCTTTGACGAGGCCTACGACCTCTTTGCCGAGGAAGTGCGCGCCGGCGTCGCCGCGGGCGTGGACCTCTTTATTATCGAGACCATGACCGACCTTGCCGAGATCAAGGCGGCCGTCCTCGCCTGCCGCGAGAACTCCGACCTGCCCGTCTTTGCCACCATGACCTTTGAGGAAGACGGTCGCACCTTCCTGGGCACGAGTCCCGAGGTTGCCGCCATCACGCTCGATGCCATCGGCACCGACGTTTTGGGCATCAACTGCAGCCAGGGACCGGCCGAGCTCCGAGGACTCGCCGCACGTATGCTCACCGTTACCGACAAACCCGTTATGGTGCAGGCCAATGCGGGACTCCCTCATGTGGACGACGACGGCAACACCGTCTTTGATATCCAGGCACCCGAGTACGCCGAGGCCGTCGCCGGCATGATTGAGGACGGCGTGAGCATCGTGGGCGGCTGCTGCGGCACCACGCCGGCGCACATGGCGGCCTTGCGCACGCTTATCGACAACCACGCGCCCGGCCCGCGCCACCGCAAGCCCAGCATGTCGGTCACGAGCGCCCAGACGGTCGTGGACCTTCCCTGTGACGGTCACAAGATCGCCGTCATCGGCGAGCGCATCAACCCCACCGGCAAAAAGCGCCTGCAGCAGGCCCTGCGCGACGGCGATCTGGACTACGTGGTGAGTCAGGGCATTAGCCAGCAGGAGCAGGGCGCCGACATCCTGGACGTCAACGTGGGCCTGCCCGAGATCGACGAGGTCAAGATCATCCAACAGGCGACCGAACAGCTCCAGGGCTCCACGCTGCTGCCGCTGCAGATCGACTCCACCGATCCTACGGCCGTCGAGGCCGCCGTGCGCCGCTACGCCGGCAAGCCCATCATCAACTCGGTCAATGGCAAACAGCAGATCATGGATGAGATCTTTCCGCTGGTCGCCCACTACGGCACCAACGTTGTCGGCCTCACGCTCGACGAAGGCGGCATCCCCGATACCGCCGAGGCTCGCTTCGCCATCGCCGAGCGCATCGTGGCCGAGGCCGCCCGCTTCGGCATCGGCCCCGACCGCATCCTCATCGACTGCCTGGTCATGACCGCCTCGACCAATCAACGCCAGGCCGAGCAGATCCTGCGCGCCATGTCCCTGTGCAAGGAGCGTCTGGGCGTCAAATGCGCGCTCGGCGTGTCGAACATCAGCTTTGGCCTGCCTGCCCGCCCGCTGCTGGGCTCGGTCTTTTTGGCCGCCGCCTTCGGCGCGGGCCTGGACGCCCCCATCATGAACCCAAGCGCTTTATGGATACCGTCTACAGCTATCGCGTCCTGAGCGTTGAGGACGAGGGCTCGACCGGATACATCGAGCGCTACGCCGGCTGGACCGATCCGTACAAGATCGCCGCAAACCCGGCGGCGGCTCAGGCAGCATCGAGTGATGCCGCACCTGTCGCGAGCACCGCCGGCAACGACGACCCGATTCGTCGCATGGTCGTCTCGGGCCGCAAAGGCGAGATCGCGGCCGAAACCGAGCGTCTGCTGGCCGACCACGACGCTATGGATCTTATCAACAACCACTTTATCCCCGCCCTCGACGAGGTGGGCGTCCTCTTTGACCAGGGCAAGTTCTTCCTACCGCAGCTCATGGCCTCGGCCGAAGCCGCACGCGTGGGCTTCGACACCATCAAACGCCTGATGCCCGCCGGCGAGATTGCCGACAAGGGCAAGATCTGCGTGGCCACCGTCAAGGGCGACATCCACGATATTGGCAAGAACATCGTCAAGATGCTGCTCGATAACTACGGCTACACCGTCTTTGACCTAGGCCGCGACGTCGACCCGCAAGAGGTGCTCAAGACCGTGCAGGAGCGTGACATTAAGCTCGTCGGCCTCTCGGCGCTTATGACCACCACCGTCGTCGCCATGGAGGAGCCCATCAAGCTGCTCCATGCCGAGGTGCCGGGCGTCAAGATCATCGTGGGCGGCGCCGTACTCACCCCCGAATACGCCAAGCAGATCGGCGCGGACTACTACGCCAAGGACGCCGCCGAAAGCGCTCGCATCGCCGAAGAGGTCTTTGGGCAGTAACACAACGGAAACAACCGAGCACCAAAACGTGCCGCATGCGCCACTTGGCACCTGCGGCACGTTAGAATAGATAAGACTATGCTCGTTTTGGCAGATAGGAGCGCAAGGATGGCGATCACGCCCGCAGAAATCGCGGAAACCCGCGGCATGGTTGAGGAACAGAACCTCGACATCAGGACCATCACCATGGGTGTTTCGCTCATGGGTTGCGGTGACGAGAACCTCGACCGCATGTGCACGAAGATCTACGACCACGTGACGCACACGGCTGAGCATCTGGTCGAGACCGCCGAGAACCTCGAGCGCGAGTACGGTATCCCCATCGTCAACAAGCGCGTTTCCGTCACCCCGGTGGCGCAGATCGCCGCGTGCTGCAAGGATGAGGACCTCACCCCCATCGCACATGCCCTCGACCGCGCGGCCGAGACGCTCGGCATCGACTACCTGGGCGGCTTTTCCGCACTCGTCCAGAAGGGCATCGGCGACGCCGACCGCCGCGTCATCCAGTCCATCCCCCAGGCGCTCGCCACCACGAGCCGCGTCTGCTCCAGCGTCAACGTCGCCAGCCTGCGCGCCGGTATCAACATGGATGCCGTGCTCATGGCCGCCCAGACCATCATCGATGCCGCTAAACTCACGGCCGACCAGGATTCCGTCGGCGCTTCCAAGTTTGTCTGCTTTGCCAACATGGTCGAGGACTCCCCGTTTATGGCGGGCGCCGTCCACGGCGGTGGCGAGGCCGACGCCGTCATCAACGTTGGCGTCTCGGGCCCCGGCGTTATGGCTGCTGCCTTGGAGACGCTCCCCGACTCCGCCTCGATGATGGAGGTTGCCGAGAAGATCAAGCAGACCGCCTTTAAGATCACCCGCGCCGGCGAGCTCATGAGCCGCGAGGCCGCCCGCCGTCTGGGTGTCGAGAAGGGCATTGTCGACCTGTCGCTGGCTCCCACGCCTGCCATCGGCGACTCCGTTGCCCGCATCCTCGAGATCATCGGTGTTGGCACCTGCGGTGGCCCGGGCACGACCTGCGCGCTCGCCATGCTCAACGATGCCGTCAAGAAGGGCGGCGTCATGGCCAGCTCCAGCGTGGGCGGTCTCTCCGGCGCCTTTATCCCCGTGTCCGAGGACGCCGGCATGATCGCCGCCGTCGAGGCCGGCGCGCTTTCGCTCGAGAAGCTCGAGGCCATGACCTGCGTGTGCTCCGTTGGTCTGGACATGATCGCCATCCCCGGCGACACCCCGGTCGAGACCATCGCCGGCATCATCGCCGACGAGATGGCCATCGGCGTCATCAACAACAAGACCACGGCCGTGCGCGTGATTCCCGCCATCGGCAAAGGCGTGGGCGACTGCGTCGAGTACGGCGGCCTGTTTGGCCGTGCACCCATCATGCCGGTGAACCCCAACGCCGGTACCGTGCTTGCCCACCGTGGTGGACGCTTCCCGGCACCGCTGAACTCGCTCAAGAACTAGCTGAGGGGTTCGGGCGAGGAGCCCCGGGGGAGGGCAAATATATAAGGTCGCCTGCTCGGACAGTCCTGACTCGCACGGAGAGCACATTAAGTGCTCTCCGGCTCGTGCGGAACTCGCGATCGACCTTATATATTTGCCCTCCCCCGGGGCTCCCGCACAACGGGGCCTCGGTTGGGTTCTATCCCTTTGGCAGTCGCTTCGCTTCTGCCCTACTTTGCTGGTATGGCGGTTTGGCGTTGGATCGGTTCTTTCTGATATATGCTTGTTGCGGCTCTTCTTTTGGGAGGAGTCGCTTTTTTGTTGCTAGGAGGTTGGCCCGTGGTTGATGGGGATGCTCGCTCTGAGCTTCTTTCTGCTGATTGGAATCAGGAATGGATGCGTCTGCAGGCTGGTCGGCGGCGGGCTGATGATTCTTTTGAGTGGGATAAAAGGGCTCGGCATTTTCGGCCGCTTGAGACTGCTCCGTATGCCCGGGACTTTATGAAGCTGCTGGCGTTAAAGCCTGGTGAATCCGTGCTGGATATGGGATGTGGGGCTGGGTCGATTGCTATTCCGCTTGCTCAGGCTGGACATCCTGTGATTGCTGCTGACTTTTCCCCTGCTATGTTGGGCACGCTTGATGCTGGCGTTGAGTACTATGGGCTCGAGGATCGCATTACACCGCTTGAGCTTGCTTGGGATGATGACTGGGATTTGGTTGGACCGGTCGCGAAAGCGGTAGATGTCGCCTTTGCCAGTCGCTCTGTCACTACGACCAACCTAAAAGGCGCGCTTGCCAAGCTTGACCGTACGGCTCGTCAGCGTTGTGCCGTCACGATGGTCGCCAACTCCAGCCCGCGCTATGACCTGCACCTGATGAACGCCATCGGTGCCTCGGTTACCTGCAGTAATGGCTTTGTGTATGCCTTCAATATCCTCATTCAGATGGGTGCCCTACCGCAGGTTACGTACTTTGAATCGCCTCGTCGCGATACCTTCGATAGCCTTGAGGCGGGCGTGGCGGACTTCTCCCGCATGCTCGAGCACGGTAACGAAGATAAGATCGACCGTCTGCGCGACTACGTCGCTCAGCATATGATTGAGAATCCCCATGTCGGCGAGCCAGGGTCCAAGGGCGTGCCGCAGGGGCGCTATATGCTCGATCATGTCCGCAAGGTCCGTTGGGCGTTTATTGCATGGGAGCCGGTCTCTTCGGGCCGTCCATAGACCGCTTTCGGCCGCCGTACACGTCCGCCTGTAACCCGCGTTGTTCTCCCGCTCGGCATCCGCATTCTTTTTGAACTGGGCAAACACGCCCCACACCGCGCCGTTCCTGCGCTATCGTGGGACAGCTCACGTAGATTAAGGCCCCGTCGCGGGGCGCCCCATACATAGAAAGCGAGAACCCATGGCACTGACAGGAGCCCAGGTCAAGCAGCTTCGCAGCATGGCCCATCACCTCAACCCCGCCATCATTATCGGCAAGTCCGATGTCAACGAGGGCACCGTCGAGCAGACGGTCGCCTACCTGGAGAAGCACGAACTCGTTAAGTGCTCCGTGCTCGATGGCTCCAGCCTTTCCGCCCGCGAAGCCGCCGAAGAGCTCGCTGAGCGCTGCCACGCCGAGGTCGTCCAGGTTATCGGCCGCAAGTTCTCGCTGTATCGCGAGTCCTCGCGCAAGGACATCGAGAAGATCAAGCTCGTCTAAGAGCCAATGATCCGGCGAGCCAACACATAGCAAGCTTACGGGTGCCCAAGTACTTCGGGTGCCCGTTTTTTATCGCTCGACCAGCACGCGATTGAGCCGTCCCTCCACCAAGCGCTCGTATAGACGCCGCGTCTCAGGTTCGGGCACGCCATTGACCTGCTCCCTCAGATGGTGCATATGACCGCTGTATAGCTCGACGATATCGCGCCGCCGCCCCGCCGCACTGTAGACGTGCATGGCACAGCGCACCATATCCTCACGTGCCGTTTCCTGCCGAAGCCCCGACTCCGCCAGCCAAATCGCCGACTGCAGATCGTTTTCTTCTAGAGCGGCATTTGCTCCCTTAATCATGCAATCGATGTACTTTGACTGCATAATGCGTCGCATACGCAAAAAGTAGGTGGGATTACAGCCATTGGGAACATACAACGGTCCGGCATAAAGCTGCTCAATCTTAAGGCACAGCTCAACTAAATGGGGCCCGCGCGCACCCGTGCGATTTCCCAAAACCTCGCGGCTTATCTGGTCAAACAGCCGTACATCGGTCTTGACGTAGTCACCGTTGAGTCCGATGCATTCATTTTGGATGAGCACGCACGACTTGCCGTCTGGCGTCGGCCCCAAGGCCGACCGCAAGCGCGATATCGTCGAGTACAGGTTATTGCGGGCGCTATTGAACTCGGCATGGGGCCACAGCTCCATGGCCAGCGTCTCACGATCGACGAGCGCATCCATGCCCAGCGCAAGCCGCTCGGCAAGCGTCGCCGCCTTCTTGCGGCGCCACATTTTGTCCGTGATGGGAAACCCGTCGCGCTCGGCGCGAAACGCACCAAACATGCGAATCTCGATATGGTCGATGGTATCAACAGCTTCAACCTCGCCAGCCTGGAACAGACGCTCACCCTCCCCTTCCAAATCGTCGCGCAGCGAGTACCGCGACAGTTCGCGCACGGGAAGCTTCTTGCGGATCCTGCCCGCCGGCTCGCCCAGACAATGCATGGCAAGGCGCGCAAAGAGCCGATACGATGGCTCTAGAATCCCAGCACGATTCATGGACATCCAGGCCGCAAGATCGCTGTCTCGGCCCGCACAGGCCAAATGCAGCGCCACCATCCAGGCCTCCGCTCCACCAACCTGTGTCTGGCTTATATCGAGTAGCTCCGCTTCCTCGCGCACCGAAACCATCGAGGTGTTACGCAGATATGCCGCGCGCTCCAGCAGCAATGCGTTATCGCGCATGTACGCAATCGACTCCTCGGCAAGTTTGAGCACTTGGACCGCACGGAACTTTGCATTAACCGGCCGTCCCTCTGCCAGCGACTGCCAGCCTTCTAGCAACAGGCCAAACAGCTGAATCTGGTTGTCGCGCATGCGCACGGCAAAACGATCGAGCTCGTTGAACGCCGCGTCGTCGGTTACCGGCAAGCCGGAAAGGAGCCGCCGTGCCGCCAACACCATGCGCACCCAGATAGCCATCGCCTTAAGCCCACGTACGTCGAGCGCCTCCCGCACCACCGTCATCTCGTCGTCGCGCTCGTCGGTTCCCGCAAACGACCCGTCAAAGAGCTCCACCAGCATGCTATCGGCCCGTATAACAATCCCCGCGACGTCGAGCTCGCAGTCGTAGGCCTTGCACGTTTTGAGCTGCTGTAGAACGCCGCCGTCATCT
>CABRWN010000047.1 GCA_902474645.1 uncultured Collinsella sp. | reverse complement strand
AGATGGTCTTGCCACGGTAGGTGACCTCGAGTGTCTCGCGGTTGTAGCGTTTACCGCCGCAAACTTCGCAGGGAACGTAGATATCGGGAAGGAAGTGCATCTCGATCTTGATCTGCCCGTCGCCCTTGCACGCCTCACAGCGCCCGCCACTCACATTAAAGGAGAAACGACCCGGCGAGTAGCCGCGCGCCTTCGACTCCGGCGTACTCGCAAACAGCGCGCGAAGATCATCCCACAGGCCGATATAGGTAGCAGGGTTGGAACGCGGCGTGCGGCCAATCGGCGACTGGTCGATATCGATAACCTTATCGATACACTCGATGCCCTCGGTTTTCTTATACGGACCCACAGGGCGCGTCGAACGGTGAATGGCATTCGTAAGGGCAGGCGCAATGGTATCGGTAACCAGGGAGCTCTTGCCCGATCCCGACACGCCGGTAACAACCGTAAGCGTACCAAACTCGATCTTGGCAGTAACGTTTTTGAGGTTGTTGGCTCGAGCGCCCGTAATTTTAAGGCAGCCGCGACCGGGCTTGCGCCGTTCATCAGGCACCCGGATCATTCGTTTGCCGGTCAGATAAGCGCCCGTCATCGACTCAGGACACGCCATGATATCGGCAGGCGTTCCCGCCGCGACTACGTGTCCGCCGTTGACGCCGGCGCCGGGCCCCATGTCGATCACGTAATCGGCGGCACGGATTGTATCCTCGTCGTGTTCGACGAGGATAACGGTATTGCCGATATCGCGCAGGCGCTCGAGCGTCTTGATCAAGCGCTCGTTGTCACGCTGATGAAGACCGATCGAGGGCTCGTCCAGAATATAGAGCACGCCCATGAGACCCGCGCCGATCTGCGTTGCCAGGCGAATGCGCTGCGCCTCGCCGCCAGAAAGCGTCGCCGAGGCACGATCGAGCGTCAGATAGTCGAGTCCAACATCGACCAGAAAACGCAAGCGCTCCAGGATTTCCTTGACGATGCGCCCGCCGATAAACTGTTGGCGCTCGGTGAGCTCCAGGCCCTCAAAAAACTCGAGCGACTCACGGCACGACAGGCAACAAACCTCGTAAATGGACTTGCCGCCCACGGTGACGGCGAGCATCTCAGGGCGCAAACGAGCGCCGTGGCAGCTCGAACACGGTTCCTCGCGAATGTACTTCTCCAAGCGCGCCTTGGTGTTCTCGTTCGTCGTCTCGGTATAGCGTTCGTACAGGATGTTGCGAACGCCCGAAAACTTGGTATCCCACTGGCTGCGACGTCCGTCGAGCTTTTGGTAGTCGACCGAGATCTTCGTATCGCCCAGGCCATCCAAGAATGCACGACGCACGCGAGGGGGCAAGTCCTCCCACGGCGTATCGGTGCTCACCTTAAAGTGTTTGCAGACCGCAGCAAAAATCTGCGGATAGTAGTTCGAATTGCCAAACAGGCTACCAAAGACTCCGTCGGCAATGGACTTCGAGGGGTCCTCGATCAGCGCCTCGGCATCAACGGTTTTCTTAAAGCCCAGGCCGTCGCACTCAGGACATGCGCCATAGGGAGCGTTGAACGAAAAATCACGCGGCTGAAGATCGTCAATGGAGTGTCCATGCTCCGGGCACGCCAAGGCCAACGAATACTCCAGCAGCTCGCCCTCGGTCCCCTCAGGAGCATCACGATCGGGCAGCATGTACACGTTTACATTGCCGTGAGCCAGCGCGGTCGCCTGCTCAACAGACTCGGCGATACGGCCCAGAGAATTCTCACGGATCACGATACGGTCAACCACGACCTCAATGTCGTGTTTGAACTTCTTGTCCAGGTCGATCGGATCATCGAGCGAGCGCACTTCGCCGTCGACACGCACGCGGCTAAAGCCCTCGGCGCGAAGGTCCTCAAACAGTTTGGTGTACTCGCCTTTTCGCCCGCGCACCACCGGTGCCAGCACAAACGCGCGGCGACCCTCCCCCGCCGCCAAGACTTTGTCGGCAACCTGGTCGGTCGTCTGACGCTCAATGACGCGACCGCATTCGGGACAGTGCGGGGTGCCCACACGGGCGAACAGCAGGCGCAGATAGTCATAAATCTCGGTTACGGTGCCAACCGTCGAGCGAGGGTTTTTAGACGTCGTCTTTTGGTCGATCGACACCGCCGGCGAAAGGCCGTCGATTGAATCCAGGTCGGGTTTGTCCATCTGGCCCAAGAACTGGCGCGCATAGCTCGAAAGGCTCTCGACGTATCGACGCTGGCCCTCGGCATAGATAGTGTCAAATGCCAGCGAACTCTTGCCCGAGCCAGAAAGACCGGTAATGACCACGAGTTGGTCACGCGGAATGGAAACATCGATATCACGGAGGTTGTGCTCACGAGCGCCGCGAATAACGATAGAAGAATCAGACATGGAAGCTCCTTGCCTCCTATTGCATCGAATCATACTGCCGATGAGTTTAGCGCACTCGACGCGCACAGATGTTCGTAATACAAGATTCGCAGACCTTTAGCTTTGCGTATCGGGTGCTTTGTTTCTCGAAATGCCGTGGAAAGGTTACAGTAATCTACTACTGAACTTAATTTGCTGTAACAGAGGAACGTCCATGACCGAAGATATCCCCCTTGAAATCACTTCGAGCGACATGGCCAATCTGCCCATATTCATCGCCGTCCTTATCGTGGCCACCGTCGTCGTGCGCGTGTATTTTTCAATCAAACACAATGAAAAGCCGCCCATTGCCCGCGTCTTTTGGTGCGCGACGCTCCTCATCCCGCTCGGCGTGGTAGCTGCATGGATTACGAATCAATTGCTCGTAAATGAGGACAGTTCCCTATGGATCCTTTCCTATTCAGCGCTCAGTGCCGCTGCCGTCATGCTCCTTGTCGAGCCCTTGGTATCGAGATTCATCGACCAATCCGATTTCGCAACGGGAACGATTGCTTGCACCTGTCGCGACGTTCTCGTCATCGCCGCGGTTTCGGTGCTCTCGTTCGTTTCGCTCGAAATCGCCTGCAACTACACGTTCTATCGCATTCCAGCAAACTCATTTGGTTTTTCCGTCGGGCTGCTCGCGACGATCCTGCTCTCTCTTTATTTGCTAGGACAACGGCACGGAGGGGTCATGACCCTTGTGCCCATCGTCTGCTGCATCCTTGGCATTGCCGAGCACTTCGTCGTGACATTTAAAGGCGAAGCCATCCTGCCGAGCGATATTTTGGCCCTGGGCACCGCAGCGGAGGTAAGCGAAGGATACGAGTTCGCCTTTACCGCCGGTATCGTCACATCGCTCGCGCTGCTCGAAATCTCCTTTGGACTTCTTTCGCTCATCCGGCCGCGAAAACTCCGTACGCGCTCTCGCGTCTTTCCCGTCATTGCCGGCAATCTCTGTGCCTTCCTGCTGGTGACTGCCGTGGGTCTCTCTAGCTTTTCCAGCATCGACTTGGAGCAGGCGCTGAATTTTGGATTTGACCGTTGGCAACCCATCACCACGTATGCGTCTCAGGGTTTTATCACTTCGTTCACCGAAATGGTCAACGAGTTGCCCATTGAGAAGCCCGAAGACTATACGCCCGATGAGGCGCAGAGCATCGAGCAGGAGCTCGCCGCCACCTACGACAGCACGTATGGTTCGAGCGAGCAGCGCGCGGCGGCCGTTGCCCAGTTCAATGAAATCAAGCCGACGATTGTTGCCGTCATGAACGAGAGTTTTAGCGACCTTTCGTGCTTTGAGCAGCTCCAGGCGGCCGGGTACACCGGCCCCGCATTCTACAACTCGCTTCCCGACACACTTGTTCGCGGCACCATGCTCGCTTCGGTCGCCGGTGGCGGAACGGCGAACTCCGAATTCGAATTTTTGACCGGAGCGACAACGGCCTTTGTCGGATTAGGCAAAATCCCCTATCAGCTATATCAGATGAATGGCGTCAACAGCCTGGCAAAGGACCTTAAGGAGCTTGGGTATACCGCTACCGCTATGCACCCGCAAAACCCCGTCAACTACCATCGAGATAAAATCTATCAGCAGCTGGGCTTTGGAGACTTTCTTTCGATCGGCGATTTCGAAGGTGCGCCCTGTTACCATGCCGGCGTATGCGACTACGCCACCTACGACAAGATACTCGACCTGCTTAGAACCGACGAAGCCCCGCAGTTCATCTTTGACGTCACGATGCAAAATCCCGGCGCCTACGACTATGGCACCGTTCCCGCCGAGGAGCTGACAAACTATTGGGTCGAGGGAGCCAGCGAGGGTGCCAATAGCGCGCTCAACACCTATCTTACCTGCATCAACGCATCCGACCGGGACCTCGAGTACTTTATCAACGAGCTCCGCAATATCGGCAGACCGGTTGTCCTTGTCTTTTTTGGCGACCATCAGCCGAGCGCCGCAACGACTCTCAACGACGAGCTGTACCCTCAGGAAGATACGGCAAGCCACGCTTTCCGTATCTATCAGTCGACATATTTTGTCTGGGCTAACTATGAAATCGCCGGCAATACCGAGCTCAACGTCTACGACACCGTCGGGGCAAACGAGATTGCAGCCATTACCCTTAATAAGATCGGCGCCCCGCTCACCGACTATCAAAAGGCTCTGCTTGCAACAAGGTCAGATGTGCCCACCATCAATGTCGCCGGCTACCTTGGTGCCGACGGGCTGCGCTACGACTTGGAATCTGAAGACAGCCCATACGCCTCGACGATCGACAAGCTGCAGCGCATGCAATACCTCGAGTTCGCCAGCAAAGTTCAGTAAGCCCGCCCATTCGCTTGGACCCATCGTATTGCAAGCACGCTCGGCCCAAATGCATCGCAAATGACTCCCGCTCGCAAACGAGGGTACAATGACGCTCGTGTCACATCACGGGGCCCCGGCCCCAACATATACAAAGGAGTCATACATGGGTTGCGAGCACGCACAGGCCGCCGGCGGACAAACGTCGCCGTCGCAATTTGAGGAGAACACGCTGTCCGAGGTCAAACGCGTCATCGCCGTGCTTTCCGGCAAGGGCGGTGTCGGCAAGTCGTTTGTCACCGGCGCCATCGCCACCGAGCTTGCCCGTCACGGCCACAAGGTCGGCGTCCTCGATGCCGACATCACCGGTCCCTCTATCCCCAAGATGTTCGGTATGAGCGGACGCCACGTCCATGCCCTTGGCAACCTTATGCTGCCCGAAATCTCCGAGCACGGCGTCAAGGTCATGAGCTCCAACCTGCTGCTCCAAAACGAGACCGACCCCGTCCTTTGGCGCGGTCCGGTCATCGCAGGCGCCATTAGGCAGTTCTGGAGCGAGACCTCGTGGGGCCCCATCGACTACCTGCTGGTCGACATGCCTCCGGGAACAGGCGACGTCGCTCTCACCGTCTTCCAGTCACTGCCCGTCGACGGCATCGTCATCGTCACGAGCCCGCAGGATCTGGTCTCGATGATCGTCGCCAAGGCGGTCAACATGGCCGAGAAGATGAACGTCCCCATTCTGGGCATCGTCGAAAACATGAGCTATATTGAGTGCCCCGACTGCGGCAAGAAGATCGAGGTCTTTGGCAAGAGCAAGCTCCCCGAGGTCGCAGAGCGCTATAACCTCGACATCTTGGGCACGCTTCCCATCAATCCGTCACTCGCCGAGGCCTGCGATAAGGGCGAGGTCGAGACCGCGCTGCCCGATGGCATGTTGCCCAAGGCAGTCTCTGCCGTCGAGGCTATTACCCCGCACGAGACCGACGAGGCCTAAGTGAACACGAGCGCCTTCTATGACGTCCTGGTAATCGGCGGCGGGGCTTCAGGCCTCGCCGTCGCCATTACGGCCGCACGTGCTGGCAAAAGCGTCTGCATCGTTGAGCGCGATGTCGCCTGCGGCCTTAAGCTCCTTGCGACCGGTAACGGTCGCTGCAACCTCTCCAACGAATCGATTGATCCTCAGCGGTATAACCACCCCGCATTCGTCGAATCCGTCATGGGCCCCCAACCCGAACAAGAGCTTATGGGTTTCTTCTCCTCGCTGGGCATCATGACAACCTCTGAGGAAGGCCGGCTGTACCCGCGCTCCCTTCGCGCAGAATCGGTGCGCGACGCGCTTCTCAACGTTTGCGACCGCCTAGGTATCACCTTAATCTGCGGAGCCAACGTTGCCTCGGCGCACAAAGCTTCCGAAGGCTGGACACTCCAAATAGACCGTCCAGCGTGGGCACTCAAGGCAAAAAAGCACGACGACCGAAAATCGGAGCTCCGCTCGCTTCGGAAGGCACTCGCCGATGTCCCTCGCAAGAACGAGGCCCTGCAGGCACATGCCGTAATTATCGCCACGGGCGGCAACCCCACCGGTATCGCCGATACGTTTAGCCTCCCCCTCACTTCGCTGCGCCCCATCCTCTGCCCCGTATCGGCAACGGTCGTTGGCGATCGGGCGGCACTCAAAACGTTGGATGGTCTGCGCGTCCGTGCCCGCTTGACGCTCACCCGCAATCATAATGAGCTCTGGCACGAAGACGGTGAAGTCCTGTTTCGAACCTTCGGTATCTCGGGCGTCGCTGTCTTCAACCTCTCCCGTCGTATCCAGCACGGCGATACGATCCTGCTCGACGTTTTCCCCGACCTCTCCAAAGACGAGCTGCTCGATATGCTCAACCGGCGCGTTGAGCTGCTCGGCGGCTTTTCGCCCCGCGATCCCCGTTGGCTCGACGGCATGCTCGCCCCGCAACTCTCCCGCGTCGTCTGCACGGCGTTCGAGCAGTGCCATCCAGGCTCCAACGATGTCATCCACCTGGTCTCGATCCTCAAGCACTTTAAGCTGCTCGTCGAGGGAACAGCCGAGGAGCGCTCGGCGCAGGTCACGCGTGGTGGCGTATCTGTCGAGAGCATCTCAACACCCAGTCTACGCGCGCGCAGCGCTGTCGACGCCCCGCTTTACGTCTGCGGCGAAGCGCTCGACATCGACGCCGATTGCGGAGGCTTTAACCTTGCGTGGGCCTGGCTCTCGGGCATTCGCGCTGCAAGCAGCCTGTAGCCGCACAGTTTATAATCAAAAACGCATTCGGGCCGTCTGGGATACCGGACGGCCTCTTTCTTGCCTCTAAGGAGACCTCGATGATCGAAATCACCCAAGTCAACGCGTCGCTCGATGAAGCCGACGATGAAAATGCCTGCCTCATTGTTGGCAAGCGCGTCGCCAAGCGCGTCCTACGTTGCAAGGACTCCGAGATCAAGTCCATCGAGCTCCACCGCAAGTCAATCGATGCTCGCAAAAAACGAGACGTCCATTTTATCCTGAGCTTTCGTGTTGAGCTGACCAGTCCCCACCTCGAGCGAGAAGCGGTCGACAGCGTTGCCGAGCGTGACCGCTCGCGCGTACGCGCGATAGAAGACGATGAGCCTTCATTCCCCTCCCCCATTTCCGGCGCACCCAAAGAGCGCCCCGTCGTTGTCGGCGCCGGATGCGCCGGCCTTTTCGCTGCGCTCACGCTCGCCGAAGCAGGTCTTAAGCCCTTGCTCATCGAGCGCGGCGACCCGGCATTTCGCCGCTCGCATGCGATCGACCTCTTTCTAAAGGAGCGCATCCTCGACCCCGAGAGCAATATCCAGTTTGGCCTGGGCGGCGCGGGGACTTTCTCGGACGGCAAGCTCAATACGGGAACCAAAAATCCCGCCCATCGCCTTATCCTCGAAACCTTCGTCGAGGCGGGTGCGCCCCGCAATATTCTGTGGGATGCCAAGCCGCACATTGGCTCCGACATCCTTCCCACGGTTGTCACCGCTATATCCCAGCGCATCGAGCAGCTCGGAGGTGTCGTCCGTTATCGAACGAAGCTCGTCGACATTCGCATCGACGCGTCTGGCGCCATCACCGGTATTGATGTCCAATCGTCCCAAGACGCCGCTTACGAGCCAATTGAGACAAAGCACCTCATCCTCGCCTGCGGGCATTCTGCTCGCGATATTTTTGAGCTCCTTAAGGACCACAACGTGGCCCTCGCACAAAAGACCTTTGCCATGGGCGTTCGCATCGAGCATCCGCAGCGCGACATCGACCGAGCCCAATATGGAGCCTTGGCGGGACATCCTGCCCTCGGAGCAGCCCCCTACAAGCTCGTCGCCCATCTTCCCAACGGCCGCAGCGTGTTCTCGTTTTGCATGTGCCCCGGCGGGCAGGTTGTCGCCGCCTCTTCCGAGCAGGGCCACCTGTGCGTCAACGGCGCCAGCCTCAATGCCCGCGACGGACGCAACGCAAACGCCGCCCTGCTCGTTAACGTCACGCCTGAGGACCTTCCCAACGATGACCCGCTCGCCGGCATCGAGCTCCAGCGCGCCTGCGAGGCGGCCGCCTATCGCCTAGGCGGTTCCAACTGGAACGCACCGGCACAACTCGTCGGAGATTTCCTCGCAGGACGCGCCAGCAAGGCGCCCGGAAAGGTAAAGCCCACCTATCCGCTCGGTGTGACCTGGACGGCAATTGACGAAGCCCTGCCGCAGCATATCGTCGAGTCGCTCCGCCTGGGACTTCCCCTACTCGGAAAAAAGCTACGAGGCTACGACCGCCCCGATGCCGTTCTTACCGGCGTGGAGACTCGTTCGAGCTCACCGGTCACTGTCACCCGAGACCGAACGTGCCATGCCGTGTCGACCCCGGGCCTCTACCCTTGTGGTGAGGGAGCTGGATATGCCGGCGGCATCATGGGCGCGGCCACCGACGGCATCCGTTGTGCTGAAGCCCTGATCGCAGACCTCTAACGCACGAATTCCAGCGCGCAAAAGACATAGGCCCCGAGCTCCACAGGGAACTCGGGGCCTGTTCGCTATTTCTTAAACCGTGCACCCTGGCGTTTTCTGCCCGATGCGAACGTGGAACCCTTACGGGCCTGCGAACGTAAGCGCTCGATCGTCTCGTCCTCAGACGCACCCTCGAGCATCGCCCGAATCTGAACGACGGCATCGCGCAGGCGCGCCGCCTCCTCAAAGTCCATGGCGGCAGAAGCGTTACGCATGTCCTCTTCCATGGTTTCGACGATCCGCACAAGCTCGTCATGCGGCAGTTCTTCCAACTGCTCCGCAAGTGTCTGCTCGGGCGCCACCGTTTCCGGCACGCCGCCCTCACCCGACTCATCGGGCGTATAGAATGCGCCATGGCCAAGAGAGTCGCCCTTCGAGCGCCCCTTGGAACCCACGGTTTTTTCGGCCTCGGCAATAAAACTTGAGATGTCGTTGATGGCCTTGCGCACTGTCTTGGGCACGATGCCATGCTCTTCGTTATATGCCATCTGAATCTCACGACGACGCCGCGTCTCCTCGATGGCCTCTTTCATCGAATCGGTCACAACGTCCGCATACATGATGACTTCGCCATCGGCGTTACGGGCCGCACGGCCAATCGTCTGAATCAGCGAACGGCGGTTGCGCAAGAAGCCTTCCTTATCGGCATCGAGAATTGCCACCAGTGAGACCTCGGGGAGATCCAAACCCTCGCGAAGCAGGTTGATGCCAACGAGAACATCGATCTTGCCCTCGCGCAGCGTCCGCAGGATCTCGACACGGTCCATTGTCGCCGTATCAGAGTGCATGTAATTGACCTTAATGCCCGCATCAAGCAGATGGTCGGTCAGGTCCTCGGCCATGCGCTTGGTCAACGTGGTCACCAGCACGCGCTCCTTGCGGGCAACGCGCTCGCGAATCTCGTCCTCAAGATCGTCAATCTGGCCTCGAACCGGACGAACGTCGATCTTGGGATCGAGCAGGCCGGTCGGACGAATGATCTGCTCGACGTCATTTTGGCTCACCCGCAGCTCGTAGTCGCCCGGCGTGGCCGAAACGTAGATGAACTGGGGAATCCTTGCCTCAAACTCATCGAAACGAAGCGGGCGGTTATCGAGCGCCGAGGGCAGGCGAAAACCGTGTTCCACCAGCGTCACCTTACGCGAGCGGTCACCTTCGTGCATGCCGCGAATCTGCGGTACCGTCACATGGCTCTCATCGATGATGCAGAGCATATCCTTGGGAAAGTAATCAATTAGGGTAAACGGTGGCTCACCCGGCTTGCGACCGTCCAGATGACGCGAGTAGTTCTCGATGCCGTTGCAAAAGCCCATCGTCTCGAGCATCTCAAGATCATAATCGGTACGCTGCTGCAGACGCTGCGCCTCGAGCAACTTGTCGGTCGCCTTGAGCTCCGCCACGCGTTTCTCGCACTCTTCGCTGATCGATTTCAGAGCCGCCTTGACCTTCGGCTTCTCGGTCACGTAGTGCGATGCCGGCCATACGGGAATGGCCTCGTACTCACGAAGCATCTCACCGGTGACCTCATCGATCTCGGCAATCAGCTCGACCTCGTCGCCAAAGAACTCAAACCGCAACGGATGCTCGGCATAAGGCGGATACACGTCAACAACATCGCCGCGCACACGGAACGTGCCACGTGCCAGGTCATAGTCATTGCGATCATATTGAATGTCGATAAGCGCATGGATAAAGTCATCGCGCTCGAGCGGCACCTTCTTGTCGACGTTTGGAGCCAGACCCGCATAGTCCTCAGGAGAGCCAATGCCATAGATACACGAGACCGATGCGACAACGATCACATCACGTCGAGAGAGCAGTGACGCGGTCGCCTGATGACGCAGCATCTCGACCTCTTCGTTAATCGAGGAGTCTTTCTCGATATATGTATCGCTTTGCGGCACATACGCCTCGGGCTGATAGTAGTCGTAGTACGAGACGAAGTAGACCACAGCGTTATTGGGAAAGAACTCTTTGAGCTCGCTCGCAAGCTGAGCGGCGAGCGTTTTATTCGGAGCCATGACAAGGGTCGGCTTACCCAAGGCCTCAATGGTTTTGGCCATCGTAAAAGTCTTACCCGAACCAGTCACACCCAGCAAAACCTGATAGCGGTCTCCGTCCCTCACGCCCCGCACAAGTGACTCAATGGCCTTAGGCTGGGAACCAGCGGGCTCGTATGGAGACACAACCTTAAACGGCACATCAGCGCCCTCAACGCCAAAGCGCTTAAGTTCACCACCAACGCGTTCTACTTCAAATTCCGCCATGGATACTCCTAACTCATACATCTGCAGTATACGCGGGCGGTGGGCTTAGTCCTATACGAACCGATCGGGATAGAGAGTCTTATATCGAACCCATGCATTATTGACGCGAATCAGATAAGCCTGAGTTTCAGGGAAGGTAATCGCATTATGGAGTGACGTGTTCTGCTGCGCCCATCCGTCGACATTGCCCATACCGGCGTTATAGGCGGCGACGGCACTATCCGTCGACCCGTTGAAATAGGTGAGAAGATACGAGAGGTATGCGCAGCCAAACTCGATATTCGTAGCCGGATCGTTAAGATTGTCGGCCGAATACTCCCCTCCGTCGACAAGGCCCTTGGCGATCATATCCTGGGCAGTCTCGGGCATCAGCTGCATCAATCCCTGAGCACCCTGATTCGACTCGGCCTCGGGGTCCCAATTCGATTCCGACTTAATGACAGCGCACACCAGATACGGATCCAAATTATGCGAAATACTGGATTGCTTTACATACGCCTCGTAGTCAATCGGATACAGCGGCTTAAAGAAAGCGGCAGGGGCACACGAGTAGACGAGCGAAATAAGGCCGAAGACGAACACAACGGCAAGTGGCGCCACGCGATACCACGTAAAAAAACGTGCCTTAGGCATCGGCCTCCTCCTTATCCGGAGTATCTATAAACCCGTGGCATGCAAGCCATGAGTCAAGCTGCTCAAAGAGCGAATTATCGGCTGCCGAATTATCAATCACCGTTGTAGCGAGATTGCACAGCGCAGACTCATCGGGCTGGCAAGCAGAACGGGCATCGAAATCAGATGGCTCCATGCCACGTTGAATAGCGCGCTCGCGACGAACTGACAAAGGGGCGCTAATGACCAGAATTTCATCAGCCAAGCCAAATGCATCCTCAAAACCAGTCGGAGCAGAAACCTCGACCACCGCAAAGGGATAACGGGGAGATGAAACCGTACAACAAACCGGATCGAGAATCCTAAGCGAAAGCTGTTCAATCAGAACGGGATGCACGATGCCATTAAGCCGTGCGACCGAATCAGGAGAAGCGAAAGCTTGAGAAGCGAGGATGCTGCGGCGAATGCCGCCTTCCTCATCCAAAATGTCCCAACCGAATTCATCCGCGAGTGCATTGACGATATCAGAGCCCGGTACATACAGCGATTTTGCAAGCTCATCCAGATCGATTAGCATAGCGCCACGAGATTCGAAATAGCGGCAGGCAGTCGACTTACCCGAAGCAATATTGCCCAAGACAAATACGGTAAACATCAAGCCCTCCCTAACGCCAATGCGAGTAATTATCGCTCAAATACACTAGAAGGACTCAAAATACAGCCAAACAGTAAGAGCGCATACGGGGGAACTAGATCCCAAAGTACAACGTGTATACAACGCAAAAAAGGGGGAGGCCGCGAGGCCTCCC